>JAJXYU010000225.1 GCA_021780395.1 Pseudomonadota bacterium | reverse complement strand
ATCGGGAACAGCGCGAGCTGCTGGAACACCATGTTCACGGGGCGGCGGTTCGGCGCGACCCCGCGCATGGCCCGCCCGCCGATCGCGATCTCGCCGCCGTCCGGCTCGAGGAAGCCCGCGATCATCCGCAGCAGCGTCGTCTTGCCGCAGCCGGAGGGTCCCAGGATCGAGAAGAAGCTGCCGCGCGTGACCTCGAACGAGATCGAGTCGACCGCGACGTGGTCGCCGAAGCGCTTCACGACCGATCGGGCGGTGAGATCGGGCTGGTTCATCGGGTCTTCAGGGCCTCGAGCAGCGCGCCCACGAGCCGCTGCGGTTGGTAATGCATCCACGACGGGGTGAGTCCCATCCGCAGCACGACGAGCGCGCGTGACGGGACGATCGCGATCCTCTGTCCATCGAATCCTTCCATCCAGAAGGCATCGGAGGGTATCCCGAACGCCCGGTCCGGGTCGACCCCCGGCGCAGTCGGCGATCCTGCGAACCGCCAGATCATCCCCGCGCCATACTGGCCGCCGGACGCGGCGACCGGCCGGATCATGGTCGCGACGAAACCGGGGGGCAGTACGCGGGTGCCGTTCCAGACGCCGTCCTGGCGCAGGAGCTCCGCGTAGCGCGCCCAATCGCGCGCGGTCGCGTAGAGGTACGAGGAGCCGACCAGGGTCCCGTGCTCGTCGGATTCGATCGTCGCGCTGTCGATCCCGATCGGCGCGAACAGGTGCTCGCGGGCGAACGCGCGTGGATGCGGGCCGGCGGCGCGCTGAACGATGCGTGCGAGGATCATCGCGGTGCCGCTCGAGTAGCTCCAGAATCGCCCGGCCGGGTGCGCGGGCGGCCGCGAGGCGGCATAGCCGGCCATGTCGGGCTCGAGGAACAGCATCCGGGTGACGTCCGAGACGCCGCTGTAGCGCTCGTCGAACCGCAGGCCGTCCGTCATCGACATCAGGTCCGCGATCCGGATCGCCGCGCGGGGGTCGCCCGGAAACCGTCCGAGCCCCGCCGACGCGTCGAGCGACAGCCGGCCATCGCCGACGAGCACGCCGACCAGGCCGGCGAACACCGACTTGGTCATGGACCAGCCGAGGAGCGGCGTCGAGGGACCGAAACCGGACCCATAGCGCTCCGCAACGATGCGCCCGTCGTGAACGACGACGATCGCGCGCAGGCCGGGGCCCGCGAGGGAGGCGTCGTCGACGATCGACTGCAACCGCGGGACGACGACGACCCGGTCGCCGTCCGGCCACAGCGGATCGCCGCTCGTGGCCGCGGTGGTTGCCGCAGGAGCGCCCGCGCGGCCGTCTGCGGGAGTGGTGGTCGCGGCGGCACGTGCACGGGCGAGGAACGACCGCCAGCGGCCATCCGGGATCACCGTGCAGCCGCGTCCCGGCACCTCGACCGCGAGGCCGTTGCCGATGAAGCCGCCGATGCCGGCGCGCACGAGGCGATCGCGACGATCGAGGCTGACCCGCATCAGCCGCGTGAACACCGATCCGGGCACCTGCACGTCGGTCCGCAGCACCGCCCGCGGATCCCGCCCGGCGAGGTAGTATTCCGAGCAGACGGTCTTGGCTGCGTAGTTCGCGCCCACCCGCAGCAGCGCCGGCGGGAACTCGTGCAGCGCGAGGATCGCGCCGCCGGCGACCACGACGCTCGCCGCGAGGACGACGCCCGCGACCCTCAACCCGGCACTCCGGCGGGACGGGCGCGCCGCGCGCGGCGCGCACACGTGGAATCCCGGATACTGGTGCGCGCCCTTGGGGTTACCATAAGGGGCGGCAACGCGATCATTGGAAGGAGACGGCGATGAGTCAAGTCAGTACCAAGACCTTGATCGAGGACCTGCGCTCGCTGGTCGCCGACGCCGAAGCGCTGGTCGCAGCGACGGCGGGTGATGCGAGCGATCGGGCGTCGGCCGCCCGGCGACGCGCCGCAGGCTCGGTCGAGAGCGCACGGGCGCGCCTCGTGGAGATCGAGGAGGATCTCAAGAAACGCGCGCAAGCGGTGAAGGACGACGCGACCCAGTACGTCCAGGACAACCCGTGGCAATCGATCGGCGTCGCCGCCGCGGTCGGCATCGTCGTCGGCGTATTGCTCGGGCGCCGCTAGACTCATGAGCGACGCCGCGCCCGACCGGGGCCCGATCGCGTCCTTGCGCCGGATCCTCGCGACGCTCCTCGACCTGGGGCGCACCCGGATCGAGCTGATCGCGGTCGAGATCGAGGAACAGATCGAGCACGCGGCGAAGCTGCTGCTGTGGGGCATCGCCGCGGTGTACTTCGGCTCACTGGCGCTCCTGCTGCTCGCGTTCACGATCGTGATCGCATTCTGGGACACCCATCGGATGCTCGCCGCGATCGGGGTCACGGCCGCGTTCGCACTCGCGGCCGGCGGTGCGGGACTCAGCGTGCGCAAGCGGTTGCGGCAACGCCCTCGGATCCTGACGGCGACGACCACCGAACTGCGGCGTGACGCCGACGCGTTGCGCGAGGATTCGCGGTGAGCGCCCGCGCCGCGCTGCTCGCCGAACGGCGCGATGCGCTGCTCGCGCGCAGCACGACGCTGCGGGCGGCGCTGCGCGAGGACGGCGCGCGGCTCGCCGCGAGCGTCG
>JAJXYU010000229.1 GCA_021780395.1 Pseudomonadota bacterium | reverse complement strand
GTCGGCGATCGCCGGCGCGAGGGCGGCGTTGTGCGCCTGGCTGCCGGCGCGCGCGGCATCGGCCAGCGCGCGCCGCGCGGCGACCGGCAGCGCGAGGAAGCGTCGTTGCCAGCCGGTGTCCCGGACCGTCGCGCGCAGCCGCTGGTAGGCCCGATCGCCGGTGCAAAGCGCGTCACCGTGCATCACGAGCGCGCGCTCGCCGTACAGCGTGAGCAGCACGGGGTCGGCGAGCAACGTCGCGCCGCTCGCCGCCGCGAACCGCCCGCCGATCAGGAAATCGCGGTTGCCGTGCATCACGAAACACGGCACACCGTGCCCCGTGAGATCGCGCAGTGCCGCGATCACCGATCGTTGGGCGTCGTCCGGGTCGTCGTCGCCGACCCAGGATTCGAACAGATCGCCGAGCACGTAGAGTGCGGTCGCGTCACGCGCGTCGCGCGCGAGGAATTCGAGGAAGCGCCGCGCGATCGACGGATGGGCGGCATCGATGTGCAGGTCGGACACGAACAGCGCCGCGGAGCGGCGCCCGGGGAACGTCACGGACCGGCGACGCGGACGATCTTCTCGATCACGACCGGCGGGATCGGCGCGTCGCGCTTGAACGGGCCGGCCGCCCCGGTCGGCCGGTTGCCGATCCGGTCGACGACGCGCATGCCTTGGACGACGCGGCCGAAGACCGCGTAGCCCCAGCGTGCGGCGCTCGGATCGAGCATGCTGTTGTCGTTCAGGTTCACGTAGAACTGGCAGTTGCCGCTGTGCGGCGCACTGCCTCGCGCGAGGCCCACCGTGCCGCGCGCGTTCGACAGGCCGTTGCCGGACTCGTTGAACGTCTGGAACGGCGCGGGCTTCAGCCGATAGTGGGTGTCGTAGCCTCCCCCCTGGATCACGAAGTTCGCAATCACCCGGTGGAACAGCGTGTCCGTGTATTGGCCGCGGTCGACGTACCGCAGGAAGTTCTTCACCGTGAGCGGCGCGCGATCCGGGAACAGCTGGATCACGAAGTCGCCGAGCGAGGTATAGACCTTGACGAACGCGGTCGACGGCGCCGGCTTCGGCGCGGCCTGTGCGCCGCCGACGAATGCGGCCGAGAGCACGAGTCCGATGAGAAGCTTCTTCATCCGCATCTCCGTCTCAATGGGTACAATCGCAGGTTATGACAACGCCGGCCGTCACACGGTTCGCACCGAGCCCCACCGGGTCGGTCCATCTCGGCAACGCGCGAACCGCGCTGTTCAGCTATCTATGGGCCCGCAAGACCGGTGGGCGGTTCATTCTGCGCATCGAGGATACGGATGTCGAGCGCAGTCAACGGCGGTTCCGCGACGAGTTGATCAGCGAACTCGAGTGGCTGCGGCTCGCCTGGGACGAGGGGCCTGACGTCGGCGGGCCGGCCGGACCGTACGTCCAGTCCGAGCGCGGCGAGATCTACGCGGCGCTGTTCGACCGGCTCGAGCGGCAGGGCGACGCCTATCCCTGCTACTGCCGGCCCGAGGAACTGGAGATCGCCCGCAGGCTGCAACGCATGGCCGGCCGGCCGCCGCGCTATCCCGGCACCTGCCGCGCCCTGAGCGGCGCGGAGCGACGCGCCCGCGCCGCGAACGGATTGCGCCCGACGCTGCGGTTCGCCGTGCCGGCCGACCGCCTCGTGGAGTTCACCGATCTCGTCCATGGGCCGCAGCGATTGCAGACCAACGACATCGGCGACTTCATCGTTCGCCGCGAGGACGGCACCGCCTCGTTCTTCTTTTGCAACGCCGTCGACGACGCGTTGATGGGCGTGACCCATGTGTTGCGCGGGGACGATCATCTGGCGAACACGCCGCGGCAGCTCCTGGTGCTCGACGCGCTCGGCTTGCGCCGGCCGGACTACGGTCACGTGGGGCTGCTGGTCGGTGCCGACGGCGCGCCGCTGTCGAAGCGGCACGGCAGCACCAGCGTCCAGGAGTTCCGTCAGCGCGGATTCCTCGGCGCGGCGCTGCTGAACCACCTGTATCGCCTCGGCCATACCGGCGACCTCGACCGATGGCTGGAACTCGCGGAAATGCCGGGCCATTTCCGGCCCGAGCATCTCGGCAAGGCGCCGGCGCGCTTCGACGAGGCGCAGCTCGTGCACTGGCAGAAGGAGGCGATCGCGCGGTTGTCGCCGGCCGAGGTCGGAGCGTGGCTCGGCGCGGGCGGGGATCCGCGGATCGGCGAGGTCCTGCGGCACAACGTGGTGCTGCCGCAGGACGCGGCGCCCTGGCTCGCGGTGCTGCGCGGCGAGCTGCCGCCACTCGACGAGGAGGGGCGGCGGATCGTTGCGGACGCGGGGCCGGGCTTCTTCGCGGCGGCGGCGGCCGCGGTCACCGAGAGCGGCGCGGATCTGCCGCGACTCGCGAAGCTCGTCGCGGCGCGGACCGGCCGGCGCGGCGCCGCGCTCTACATGCCGCTGCGGCTCGCGCTCACCGGGTTCGCGCACGGCCCGGAGCTCGGCCCGCTGCTCGCGCTGGTCGGCGCGGATGCGGCGCGACGGAGATTGGAGAGACATGCTCAACATCCATAACTCGCTGACCGGCCGGAAGGAGCCGTTCCGGCCGATCGAGCCGGGCAAAGTGCGGATGTACGTCTGCGGCGTCACCGTCTAC
>JAJXYU010000360.1 GCA_021780395.1 Pseudomonadota bacterium | reverse complement strand
CGGCGTCGTCCTCGTCGAGGACGCCGCGTCGGGCCGTCGGCGCGACCCCGCGACCTACTCGACCGAGCGTACCTGCCCGTCCTGCGGAACCGGCTTCCCGGAACTCGACCCGCGGCTGTTCTCGTTCAATTCGCGCCATGGATGGTGCACGCGCTGCTTCGGCACCGGCGCCGAACTCGCCGGATTCGACGCGGCGCAGAGCGGCGAGGAAAGCGTCTGGACCGACGGGGGAACGGAGCCCGCCGAACCCTGCGGCGCGTGCGGCGGGCAGCGCCTCAATCCGACCGCGCTCGCGGTCACGTTCCGCGGTCGCACGATCGCCGAGTCGACGCGGCTGTCGGTCGAGGACTTCGCGGGTCTCTGGGATGACCTCGAGCTGAGCGGCCGGGAGCACGAGATCGCGCGCGACGCGATCGCCGAGATCGTCGCGCGCACGCGTTTCCTGAGCGCCGTGGGTCTCGGCTACCTGCCGCTCGACCGGGGGGCACCGACGCTGTCCGGCGGCGAGGCCCAGCGGATCCGGCTCGCGGCCCAGCTCGGATCGAACCTGCAAGGCGTGTGCTACGTCCTCGACGAGCCGACGATCGGCCTGCACCCGCGCGACAATCACGCGCTGCTCGACACGCTCGAGGCGCTGCGGGCGAAGGGCAACACGCTGATCGTGGTGGAGCACGACGAGGACACGATCCGCCGCGCCGACCGCGTGATCGACCTCGGGCCCGCGGCCGGAGAACTCGGCGGCCGGGTCGTCGCAACCGGGACCGCCGCGCAGCTGATGCGCCACCCGGAGTCGTTGACCGGCCGCTGCCTGTCGCGGCCGATCCTCCATCCGCGCGCGCCGCGCCGACCGGTCGCACGGCAGGGCGCCGCGATCCGGATCGAGGGCGCGAATCTGCACAACCTGCGCGCGGTCGACGCGCGGTTTCCGATCGGCCGCTTCACGGTCGTCACCGGCGTGTCCGGATCGGGCAAGTCGACGCTCGCGCGCGACGTGCTGCTGCAGAACGTGAAGCGCCGGCTCGCCTCGCGCGACGCGCGGGCGGCGCCGATCGGATGCCGGCGGATCGACGGCATCGAGCCGATCACCCGCGTGCTCGAGGTCGATCAGACGCCGATCGGCAGGACACCACGCTCCTGTCCGGCGACCTACGTCGGCTTCTGGGACGGAATCCGGCGGCTGTTCGCCGAATCCGGCGAGGCGCGCGTGCGCGGCTACGACGCGAGCCGCTTCTCGTTCAACACGGCCGGCGGCCGCTGCGCAAGCTGTGAGGGACAGGGTCTGCGCCGGATCGAAATGAGCTTCCTTCCGGACGTGCAGGTCGTCTGTGAGGCCTGCGGCGGGCTGCGGTTCAATCCTGAGACGCTGCACGTGCGGTTCAAGGACCGCACCATCGGCGATGTGCTCGCGATGAGCGTCGACGAGGCGGTGGAATTCTTCGCCGCGCATGGCGCGATACGCCATGCGCTCGAACTGCTCGCCGACGTCGGCCTCGGGTACCTGCGGCTCGGACAGCCGAGCCCGACGCTCTCGGGCGGCGAGAGCCAGCGGATCAAACTCGTCACGGAACTCGCGAAGGCGCGGCCGCGACCGGCGGTCCCCGCCGGCCGGCGTCAGCCGCCGCACACCCTGTACGTGCTGGACGAGCCGACGGTGGGACTGCACATGGCGGACGTCGAACGGCTGATGCGCGTCGTCCATCGCCTGATCGATTCCGGCAACACCGTCGTCGCGATAGAGCACAATCTCGACGTGATGGCGGAGGCTGACTGGATCATCGATCTTGGACCGGAGGGCGGCGCGCGCGGCGGCCGGCGGGTCGCGGCCGGCCCGCCGGAAACGCTGATACGCGCGGCCGCGCGTAGCCACACCGGGCGATTCCTGCGCGATTTTCTGGCGAAACGCCGTGCCTGAGAACACGAGATCGCTGCTCGCCGGTGTGTTCCTCGCGGTGCTCGCCGCGTGGTGCGTCGGTCTGTTCGCGCGCGGATACTGGACGCCGGACGAGCCGCGTGAGGCGGATCTTTCGTGGCGGATGAGCTGGCAGACGCAGAAGTCCGTGCCGCTGCTCGCGGGAACCCCGTTCTGCGAGAAGCCGCCGCTCACCTACTGGCTTGCCGGCGCCGCGATGCGCGCGTTCGGCCGCTCGGCCTGGGCCGCGCGCCTGCCGAACCTGCTGTACGCGCTCATCACCGCGCTCGCGACCTACCTGCTCGCCCGGCGCGCCGCGGGGCCGCTCGCGGCCGCGGCGGGCGCGGCGGCGATAGCGACGTTCCTGCTCGCCTACCAGGTCGCGATCTGGCTCGCGACCGACGCCCCGCTGCTCGCGGCCGTCGCCGTCGCGCTGCTCGGCGAATATCGAGGGTTCTATGCGCGCGACAGCGGGGAACGGCTGCGCGGATACACGCTGATGCACGTCGCGGTCGCGGTTGGATTCCTCGCGAAGAGCGGCGCGGCCTGGATGGTTCCGGCGCTCGCGCTCGCGACGCTGATCGTGTGGGAGCGCCGCTGGCGGGAGTTGCGGCGCTGGGAGCTGTACGTCGGCCTGGTCGCCCAGGTCGCGGTGATCGGCGTGTGGGTGGCCGCGGTCTACCAGGGCCACGACGGACCGGCCCACCTGCGGGTCTTCTTC
>JAJXYU010000239.1 GCA_021780395.1 Pseudomonadota bacterium | reverse complement strand
CCAGGCGTGCACCGGCGGATTCACGTCGCTGAACGCCCACTCGTAGGCGGGGAGCTGGCCGTTCGGGTGCATGTACCACTCGCGCGTGAGCAGCACGAGCTGGTGCTTCGCGAAGCGCGAATCGATCAGCGCGAACGGGATGCAGTGGAACGCGAGATCCCAGGAGGCATACCACGGGAATTCCCACTTGTCGGGCATCGACACGATGTCGGCGTTGTCGAGCGTCCCCCACTCGGTGTTGCGGCCGTTGCGCCGCTCGGGCGGCGGCGCCGGCTGCGTCGGGTCGCCGGCGAGCCACCGCCGGATGTCGTAATGGTAGAACTGCTTGCTCCAGACGAGTCCGGCGAACGCCTGGCGTTGCACGCACCGTTCGTCGGCCGATGCGAGGTCCGCCTGCAGCTCGGCGTAGAACTCGTCCGCCTCGCGGCGGCGCGCCTCGAACGTCGCATCGAAGTCGCCGAACGGCGCCGCGCAGGACTCGCGCGTCAGGCGCAGGCGCATGACCCACGATCCGCCCGGCGCGATCGTCGTCCGGCGCCAGGCGCCGACCTTGCTGCCGCGTCCGGCTGGATTCACCGCGTCGGCGCGTCCGTGCACGATCCGGTCGTGGAACGCGTCCTTGAAGTGACCCGGATCGCCGCACGCCCACAGCCGCGGCGCATTCGATTCGTTCTCGGTGAACAGCCACTGCGGGCCGCCTTCGCAGTACCAGTACCGCATCCCGAGCGTCGCCGGCCCGATCTCGACGACTCCTGCGTCGCGCGCCTCGATCCACGGCCGCGTCGCCTGCGGCCGCCAGCTCCAGGTGTTGCGCAGTGTGATCTGCGGCAGCAGGTGCAGCTCCGCGGCCTCGGTCCCGCGGTTGAACGCACTGATCCGCATCAAGAGGTCGCCGGGCGCGGCTTGCGCGTATTCGACGAACACGTCGAAGTAGCGGTCCCCGGCGAAGCAGCCGGTGTCGAGCAGTTCGTACTCCGGATCCTCGACCCCGCGCCGGGCGTTCTCGGCGACCAGGTCCTCGTACGGAAACGCCGCCTGCGGATACTTGTAGAGCATCTTCAGGTACGAATGCGTCGGCGTCGCGTCGAGATAGTAGTAGTGCTCCTTGACGTCCTCGCCGTGGTTGCCTTGCGAATTGGTCACGCCGAACAGGCGTTCCTTCAGGATCGCGTCGCGACCGTTCCACAGGGCGAGCGACACGCAGATCCGTTGCTCGGCGTCGGCGACGCCGGCGATCCCGTCCTCGCCCCAGCGATAGGCGCGGCTGCGCGCGTGGTCGTGCGGAAAATAGTCCCAGGCGGTGCCGTTCGGGCTGTAGTCCTCGCGCACGGTGCCCCACTGGCGTTCGCTGAGGTAAGGACCCCAGTGCTGCCAGCCGTCCATTCCGGGCGGATCGTTCCGCAGCCGGTCGCGTTCGGCGCTCATCCGCCGCCCTCGCGCCCGGGTTCCGCGAGCCGCTCGAGCCGGATCCAGGCGTGCAGGGTCTGCGCGACGCTCCAGGCCTGCGCGAAGCAGCCCCGTGCGGCGTGCGGCGCGTCGCCGTCGAAGATCTCGCCGAGGGTTCCGATCGCGTCGGCCTCGAGCAACTGCGCGGCCGGCTCGAGATAGGCCTGAGCCGCGCGCGCGTCGCCGTACGCGAGGTAGTGCGCCCACGCGAACGGCCCGAGCAGCCAGACCCACCCGGTGCCCTGGTGATAGGCCGAGTCCCGCCGGTACGCATCGCCGGCATACTCGCCGACGTAGCCGGGCTCGCGCGCGCCGAGGCTGCGCAGGCCGTAGCTCGTGAGCAGTTCGCGCGCACACACGTCGACGATCTCGCGCCGCTCGGACGCGGTCAGCGGCGAGTACGGCAGCGCCGCCGCGATCAGCTGATTCGGACGGAGCGAGGCGTCCACGCCGGTGCCGCCGTCGACGTCGATCACGTCGTAGAGGCAGCCGCGTTCGGCGTTCCAGAAGCGGTGGAAGCTCGCGGTCGCCGCGGCGCGCAGCCGCCGGCAGGCCGCGTACGCCTCACGATGCGAGTGCCGCTCCGCCAGGCGCATCGTGAGGTCGAGCGCGTTCAGCCACAGCGCGTTGATCTCGACCGGCTTGCCGACCCGGGGCGTGAACGCGTGGTCACCCTGCTTCGCGTCCATCCAGGTGAGCTGCGTGCCGGGCTCGCCGGCGCGCAGCAGTCCGTCGGCCGGATCGACGCCGATCGAGTAGCGCGTGCCCTGCACGTGTGCCTTCACGATCTTGAGCAGCGTCGGGAACAGGTCCGCCTCGAGGTCCGGATCCGGCCGCGCGGCCAGGTGCTCGTGCAGCGCGTGGAACAGCCACAGGGTCGCATCGGCGGTGTTGTACGCCGGCGGTGAGTCGCCGGCCGGCAGGCAGTTCGGCAGCATGCCGCGATCGACGTGGCGCGCGTAGCTGCGCAGCACGCCGGCCGCGAGATCGTGGCGGCCGAGCGCGGTCGCGAGCCCCGGGAGCGATACCATCGCGTCGCGGCCCCATTCGCCGAACCAGGGGTAACCCGCGATCACGCCGGTACCGCCGTCGCCGCGGCGAACGAGGAACTGGGTCGAGGCTTGTGCGAGCGTGTGGATCCAGCGCGGCGCCGACGGCGGCAGCCGGGCGGCGGCCGCGGTCGCCACGGCGACGACGCGG
>JAJXYU010000109.1 GCA_021780395.1 Pseudomonadota bacterium | reverse complement strand
GCCGGTGCGACCCGGCCGACGCAGCACGCTCGCGACCCGGGCGCTCGCCTGCGCCGGGTTCGCGATGCTCGCCGGCGCCCGCGCCCAGGCGCCGCGCGCGCCGTCGCTCGTGAACCTGCTGCACCGGATCGCGGGAGCGCAGGAATGCTACCCGGATGCGTTCTCCGCGCAGGTCTGGCACCAGAGCATGGAACCGCGGCTGCGGCCCTACGTGCGCTCCTACGCGCAGCGGATCAAGATCCTCGACGACGTCTATTGCGAGGCGCGCCGCGATCCGCGCCTGCCACTGCCGCCGGGACTCGTGCTCGCGCTGATCGCGGTCGAGAGCCGTTTCGATCAATATGCGGTGTCGAAGGTCGGCGCCGTCGGGATGATGCAGGTGATGCCGTTCTGGCCGCAGCGGCTCGGCGTCCCGAACCGGCTCGTCCGGGTCGGCGCGAACATCCGGATCGGCTGCCGGATCCTGCGCCACTACCTGCGCGAGGAGGATCACGACTGGATCCGGGCGCTCGAGCGCTACAATGGCAGCGATGGCCACATCGGGTATCCCGCGCTCGTGCTGTCGGACTGGCAGCGCGACTGGCGTTTCTGAGCCCGGGGCGCGACGCCCGGCCGCGCTCACGACACGGTGCCGAAGGGCGCGGGCGAGGTACGATCTACGGCGGCGCGGACTCGCTCGCCACGGCCAGGGCCCTCGCCGCGCGGCGCTTCGCCGCGAGCGCCGCGTAGCGGGCGCGGGCATATTCCTGGGCTTCGAGGTGGCGCTCGGCGTTCGCGATGTCCGCCTGAGCGGCCTCCAGGTCGGCGGGCGCGCGCTGCTCGGCGCCGGCGACCCGGGCGGCCTCGATCGCCTGCCGCGCGTCGCTCATCTCCTGCACCGGGGCGCTCTGGCACCCCGCGAGCCCGGCAATGATCAGCAGCGCTACGACATGCCTCCGCATAGGATGGAGGCGACACTAGCAACAGCCGCGAAACGCGTCAAACCGCCCGCGCGAGCGCACCGCGCCGACGCCAGGCGCGTTCCGTTGCGCCGGCGCCGCAGCCGATGATCATGACCACGATCGAACCTCGAGAGACAGTGATGCACGACATATTGGTTTTGTATTATTCACGCCAAGGGAGCACCGCGGCGCTTGCGCGGCACGTATGCCACGGCGTCGAGAGCGTGACGGGGATGCGCGCGAAACTGCGCACCGTGCCGCCGGTCAGCGCGACGGTCGAGGCGCCGGCGCCGGCCGTGCCGGCATCGGGTCCCCCGTATGCGACCCACGACGACCTCGCCGAGTGCGCGGGTCTCGTGCTCGGCAGCCCCACCCGATTCGGCAACATGGCCGCGCCGCTGAAATACTTCCTCGACGGCACGAGCGCGCTATGGCTCTCGGGCGCGCTGGTCGGCAAGCCGGCGGGCGTGTTCACCTCGACGCAGACGATGCACGGCGGGCAGGAGTCGACGCTGCTCACGATGATGCTTCCGCTGCTCCACCACGGCATGTTCCTCGTCGGCCTGCCGTTCTCCGAGGCGGCGCTCGGCGCGACCCAGGCGGGCGGCACGCCCTACGGCGCGAGCCACGTCGCAGGCGCATCGGGGCGCGCCGACCTCGCCGACGCGGAACGCGACCTCGCCCGTGCGCTGGGTGCGCGCGTCGCGGGACTCGCCGCGCGTTTGTGCCGCGATGCGTGAGCCGACCCGCATGGCGCACCGCGCGCGCACGATCGCGCTCATCGCGTGGGCGGCGGTCGCCGCGAGCCTGCTCTCGTGGCCGATCGCCGGCTACCCGGGGTGGCTGTGCGCCCTCGCCGCGCTGCCGCTGCTCGCGCCGCTCCCCGGTCTCGCGGCCGGCCGTCGCTACACCTACGCGTGGGCGACCTTGTTCTCGATCGCGTATCTGGTTTTCGCGTTGACCGAACTGCTCGCGAACCCGGCGGCGCGCTGGGTCGCGGGCGCGAGCCTGCTGCTGGTGTTCGCGTGGTTCTGCGCTATGATCGCGTACCTGCGATTCTCTCGAGCGCCGCGCGTATGAACGGCACAGTCAAGCGCCGCTGCGCGGCGAGCGAGGCCTGGTCCAGCGCGTCGAGCAGCGCGAGGAGCGACCCCAGGTCGCGAGCCTGGCGGCGCATCAGGTAGTCCACCGTCTCCTCGGGCAGTTCGATCCCACGCCGCGCGGCCCGCCGCCGCAGGGCCTCGATCCGTCCCGTCTCGTCGAGTTCGCGCAGCTGATAGACCACGCTCGCCGCCGCGCGCGAGCGCCAGTCCTCGAGCGCCCAGGCCGGAGTGCGCGGCGCCACGCGTGCCGCGAAGACCATCCTCGTGCCGAGGTCCACGCACGCATTGAACAGCGCGAACAACGCCCGTTCCCAGCGAACGTCGCCGGCGACCGCGTCGACCTCGTCGATGCACACGAGCCGTGAGCGCTCGAAGCCCGTGAGCGCTTCCGGGGGCAGGGGCTCGCCGGAACCGAGGGACAGATAGGCCGCCGGAGCACCCACCTCGGCGCACGCGGCCTGCAACAGGTGCGTCTTGCCCACGCTCGAGGGACCCCAGAGCCAGACCGACGCGGCAGCGCCCGCGCGTACCGTCGCGACCGGCTCGGCGTTCGCGCCGATCACGAAGTTCTGGAACGTCGCCTCGTCGCGCAAGCCGATCCCGAGCGCGAGCTGCCTCATTCGACCGCCTCGGCGCGCGCCGCCTCGCGGGCCGCCCGTCCGTAGGTGAGCACGTAATCGATGCCGCTCACCGTCGTCGTGACCAGGGTCGTCGCGCCGAGCGTGATCTCGGCCCACGCGGGCGGCCATCCGATCTCGCGGCGCACGACGACGCAGAGCACGAAGCCGAGCTGGCATAGGGTGTTCAATTTGCTGACCGCGCGCGGGCGAACGCGCAGCGGGCCGAACCGCAGCCGGTAGGCGAGCGCGCCCGTGACGATCACCAGGTCCCGCCCGACCGCGGCCGCCATCAACCACAGCGGCACGCCGCCCTGCACCGCGAGCGTGACGAACACCGTCGCGACCAAGAGCTTGTCGGCCGCCGGATCGAGCAGCGCGCCGAGCGGGGTCTGCCATCCGAAGCGCTTCGCGAGGAAGCCGTCCAGGCCGTCCGACGCGGTCGCGATGACGATCAGCCCGATCGCGATCGGCCAGGTTCGGTGCGCGATCGCGATGCCGATCGGCACCACCAGCGCGATCCGGAACGCACTGATCGAGTTCGGCAGCTGGCGAAGCCACGCGCTCACGCGAGCCCCGCGTCGATCACGGACGCAAGCGGTAACGCAACTCGCCGCCGACGCCCGGTTGCGCCGCCGGCTGCAACGAGCCGTCCAGCGAGAGCAGTCGCACCAATGGACCGGCGCCGCCCCGCACGAGCAGGCGCCAGCGCACCGTGTCACCGTGAACCGCGAGCACCGCGGCCCGCGACACCGAGGTCGTCGACGCGAACAGGTGCTGCACGCGGGCGTAGTCGGCGAGCGTACGGACGCCGTCGACCGCGACCTCGACCGGCACGGTCGCGCCGTTGACCGCGTAGATCGACGCATACGCGTCGGCCGCGCGGTCGACCCCGGCGGCCAGACCGGTCGCCGTCTCGACTGCGTTCTGGTACTCGAACAACCACTGCACCGAGGCGCTCGCGCTGCCGTCGGTCGCATGTCCGACGAGCAGCGCGTCGGCGCCCGCGCGGGTCGCGTCGGCGAGCAAGGCGCGCGGATCGGCCGGGAGCGCGCTCGCGCCGGTGAGCCCGTCCGCCTGAAGTTGCTGCTCGGTCGGCCAGCGCAGTTCGATCCCGCGCAGCGCCGCCTGTGCGTCGATCGCGCTCTTCAAGTCCGAGGTCGCGTCGCGCGTGACCATCGTCGCAGCCCCGGCCGCGGCGCCCGGAACGCTCAACAGCACGAGCGTGACCGGTCGGGTTCGACCCCAGATCGGCGCGCCGACGCCGGCGAGCCACCGTTCGATCGCACCGCCGTCGAAGCCGACGACGAGCCGGCCGTCGACCGCGTAGCGGTACTGCTGCACGTAGCGGCTCGCGGACACGACGAGCGGCGCGTACGCCGGGTCGCTCCCGGCGCCGGGCCGTCCGGTCACGCGCACGAGCACGACGCGCATCGCGTTCTGGAACCCGGCGTCGCGGCTCGCGTCCGAGCGGTCGGGAACCGGAATCGCGACCTGGTAGAGATCGAGACGCTGATCCGCGCGCGTCGACGGTGCCGGGCCCAGAACGGCGACGAGACCGAGCAGCGCGAGCCATGCGCGCCAGCCGAACGGGGATGCGGATTTTCGAAGTTTCGTCATTTGCCGATCGCCGAGCACGGGCCTGACCGTGGTGTAAAATACCACAGCCCACCGGCTCCGCCGCCTCGGCGGGTCCTCAAAATGCGCCAGGAATGCCGATGAACGATCCAACGCCCCTGACCTACCGCGCCGCCGGTGTCGACATCGACGCGGGCGACGCGCTCGTCGACCGCATCAAGCCGCACGTGCGCCGGACGATGCGCCGCGAGGTGCTCGGCGGCATCGGCGGCTTCGGGGCGCTGGTCGAGGTACCGGTCGACCGCTACCGCCGGCCCGTGCTGGTGTCGGGCACCGACGGGGTCGGCACGAAGTTGCGCCTGGCGATCGACTTCGCGCGCCCGGACACCGTCGGAATCGATCTGGTCGCGATGTGCGCGAACGACGTGGTCGTCCAAGGTGCCGAGCCCCTGTTCTTCCTCGACTACTACGCCAGCGGCAAGCTCGACGTCGCGACCGGCGAGCGCGTGATCGCCGGGATCGCGGAGGGCTGCGTCCAGGCCGGCTGCGCGCTCGTCGGCGGCGAGACCGCGGAGATGCCGGGCATGTACCACGGCGCGGACTACGATCTCGCCGGCTTCTGCGTCGGGGTCGCCGAGAAGGACGCGCTGATCGACGGCTCGGCGACCCGCGCCGGCGACGTCATCGTCGGACTCGCCTCGTCCGGCGCGCACTCGAACGGGTACTCGCTGATCCGGCGGATCCTGGAACGCAGCGGCACCGATCCCGGGGCCCTGGTCGGCGGAGTGCCGCTGATCGACCGCTTGCTGACGCCGACCCGGATCTACGTGAAGGCGGTGCTCGAGTTGCTGCGGCGGGTGCCGGTGCACGGAATCGCGCACGTGACCGGCGGCGGCCTCGTCGAGAACCTGCCGCGCGTGATTCCGGACGGACTCGAGGTGCGGCTGCGACGCGCGGCCTGGCCCCGAGATCCGTTGTTCGACTGGCTGCAGACTGAGGGCGGGGTCGCTGACGCAGAGATGCTGCGGGTGTTCAACTGCGGCATCGGCATGACGGTGCACGTGGCCCCCGGCGACGTCGACCCGGCACTCGATGCGCTGCGCCGCGCCGACGAGACCGCGTTCGTGATCGGCGAGGTGTGCGCCGGCGACCGCGGCGTCGTGGTCGCATGAACGTTCCCTGCTCGGTGCTGATCCTGATCTCGGGACGCGGCTCGAACATGCGCGCGCTGATCGAACGGAGCCGCGCGCCTCGGTCGGCGTACCGCGTCGACGCGGTCCTCGCGGATCGCGCCGACGCGGGCGGCCTCGCGGTCGCCGCGCAGCTGGGCATCGAAACCGACGTGATCGCGCCGCGGCCGGGCACGAACCGCGACGATTACGGGGCCGAACTCGCCGCCGCGGTCGCGCGGCGGGCGCCGGACCTGCTCGCGCTCGCCGGCTTCATGCGGATTCTCTCCCCGTCGTTCGTCGCCGCGCACGCCGGTCGGATCCTCAACGTCCATCCGTCGCTCCTGCCGAGACACCCGGGTTTGCACACGCATCGCCGCGCGCTCGCGGCCGGTGACGCCGAGCACGGCGCGACCGTGCATTTCGTGACCGCCGATCTCGACGCGGGTCCGGCGGTGATCCAGGCCCGCCTCGCGGTCACCCCCGGGGAGACCGAAGCCGGTCTCGCCGCCCGCGTGCTCACGCTCGAGCACCAGATCTATCCGCTCGCGGTCAACTGGTATGGCGAAGGACGCCTCGCGTGCCGCGACGGCCACGCCTGGCTCGACGGCCGCGCGCTCACCGAGCCGCTGCGGTACGAGCGCCTGGAGGCGGCATGAAGCGAGGCACGTCGAGCACCACGGCCTCGCTCGCGCGGGCGCTCGCCGCCGCGACCCTGGTGGCGATGATCGCGCAACCATCGGGTGCACAGCCCGCCGCCACGCCGGTGGCGCCGCCCGCGGGCGGCACTCCCGACTCGGGGCTGCCGCAGCCGTTCTCGGCGCACTACGTCGCGCAATGGAAGAGCATCGACGTCGGTAGCAGCGACCTCGAGCTGGTGCGTGGCATGCAACCCGGGCGCTACGTCTACACCTGGCGGATCCGCGCGGGCGGGATCTTCCGCTTGATCTACCGACACGACGTCGTGCAGAAGAGCTGGCTCGAGGTCGATGGCACCGACGTGCGCCCGCTGACCTACGAAGCCCAGGACGGCGATTCGAGGATCCATCTGGACTTCGACTGGAACGCGCGCCGGGCGCAAGGCACCATCACCGGCAAGCCGGTCGATCTCGCGCTGCGGGACGGCACCCAGGACCTGATGTCGATCCAGATCCAGGTCATGCAGGACCTGCGCGCCGGCCAACTGCCGTCGACGTTCTGGATCATCGACAAGGATCAGATCAAGGACTTCGAGTACCGCCGCGTCGGTGAGCAGCGGATCGCGACCGCGCTCGGCGAACTCGACACGATCGCCGTCACCAGCCGCCGGCCGGACGGCGACCGGGTGCTGACGATGTGGTTCGCGCCGTCGCTCGGATACGTGCCGGTGCGCGCGGAGCGCACCCGCGGCGGCAGGCTGGAATTCGAGATGCGGATCCGGCGATTCTCGCGCTGAGCGGCCGGGGCGCTCAGGCCTTCGGCAGCGTGACCCCTCGCTGTCCCTGGTACTTGCCGCCGCGGTCGCGATACGAGGTCTCGCAGACCTCGTCCGACTCGAAGAACAGCATCTGCGCGACCCCCTCGTTCGCATAGATCTTCGCCGGCAGCGGCGTGGTGTTCGAGAATTCCAGTGTCACGTGCCCCTCCCACTCGGGTTCGAGCGGCGTCACGTTGACGATGATCCCGCAGCGCGCGTACGTGGACTTGCCGAGGCAGACCGTGAGCACGCTGCGCGGGATCCGGAAGTACTCGACCGTGCTCGCGAGCGCGAACGAATTCGGCGGGATGATGCAGACCGGGCCCCGAAAATCGACGAACGACTTCTCGTCGAAGCCCTTGGGATCGACGATCGTCGAGTTGATGTTGGTGAAGATCTTGAACTCCTGCGCGCAGCGCACGTCGTAGCCGTAGCTCGAGGTGCCGTACGAGACGATCTTCTCGCCGTCGGCGACGCGGACCTGGACGGGGCTGAACGGCTCGATCATGCGGTGGTCCGCCGCCATCCGGCGGATCCAGCGATCGCTCTTGATGCTCATCAGGTCGCTTCGACCGAGATCTTCGGGAACGCGCGGCTGTAGTCCTTGTTGCGCAGCGCGAGGCGCGCGGCCGTGCGACGCGCCATCTGGCGGTACAGGAGCCCCCGCGGGCCGTCGGGATCGGCGATCACCGTCGGCCGGCCACCGTCCGCATCCTCCCGGATCCGCAGGTCGAGCGGCAGCTCGCCGAGCAGTTCGACGCCGTACTCGGCGGCCATCCGTGCACCACCGCCGCTGCCGAAAACGTGCTCGACGTGGCCGCAGGCCGGACAGACGTGGGCACTCATGTTCTCGACGATCCCGAGCACCGGCACCATGACCTTCTCGAACATCTTCAAGCCCTTGCGCGCATCGAGGAGCGCGATGTCCTGGGGCGTCGTCACGATGACCGCGCCGGCGACCGGAACGCGCTGGCACAAGGTGAGCTGGATGTCGCCGGTCCCCGGGGGCATGTCGACGACGAGGTAGTCGAGGTCGCCCCAGGTGGTGTCGCCGAGCAATTGGGTCAGCGCCTGGGTGACCATCGGGCCGCGCCAGGCCATCGGCTGTTCGACGTCGATCATGAAGCCGATCGACATCACCTCGACGCCATAGGCGCTCAGCGGGGTCAGTTGGCGCCCGTCGGGACTGGAGGGCCGCTGCCCCGCGAGTCCCATCATCTGCGGCTGGCTCGGCCCATAGATGTCCGCATCCAGCAATCCGACCCGCGCCCCCTGCGAGGCCCAGGCGAGCGCGAGATTGGCCGCGGTCGTCGATTTGCCGACGCCCCCCTTGCCGGACGCGACGGCCACGATATTCTTGACCCGGTCGAGGGGCTTCAGGGTCTTCTGCACCGCGTGGGCCACGATCTCGGCGCGCAGGGAGAGCGACCAGCGGGCGCCGGCGAGCGCCGGCGAGAGGTGTTCTTGCAGCGCCGGCCGCAATTCCCGCTCATAATCGGCGCAGGGGAAGCCCAGGGTGAGTTCGACGGCGACCTCGTCGGCGGCGGCGCGAACCGCGTGAATCGCCTTCGCCTCCTCGAGAGTGA
Organism: Pseudomonadota bacterium; assembly: GCA_021780395.1. Next base: position 1,853 of record JAJXYU010000109.1, on the reverse strand, counting down.
TGCCGAGATAGGGATCGACGTAGGTACGCAGGCGGTCGCGGACGGCCGCCTCGACAGAGGATGTTGCGTTCATGGTAACCCTGGATTCTACCTCAGCTCGCCCGCAGGCGGCATGGGGCCGCCGGACGCCGGTGGGGCCTGTGGCATAATCGTCCGCATTGGAAAACCGCCGATCTCAATGAGCTTATTCGCCAATTTCCGTGCTGACCGCCTGATCGCCGAAGTGCGCGCCAGCGGAGACCCGGCGGGTCCCGCGGCGCAGAAGGCGATCGCGAAGCTCGCGAGCCTCGGCGCCAACGCGATCGAGCCGCTGGTCGAGGCGCTCGGCAGCGCCGACAAGCGTGAATCGGCCGCGTACGTCGACGCGCTCGCGCAGCTGCTCGATGCGAAGACCGCGCCGCTCGTGCTGAAGGCGATGACGAACGCGAACCAGCGGGCGATCACCGGCATCGCCTGGGCGCTGTCGTCGAGCCACGGCTACCCGCCGCAGGCGCTGCTCGACGCCCTCGGCAAGCCGAACATGCCGAAGCAGGCGCTGCTCGAGGTGATCTCCGCCCAGAAGAGCCGCTTCGCGGTCCGGGACCTGCTGAGCGCCGCGTATGCACTCGAGTCGAGCGAGCGCACCGGCGTGTTCAAGATCATCGGTGACATCGCCGACGCGAACTCGATCGGCGACCTGCTGCCACGGCTCGAAGGCCGCGACCCGGTCGTGCGGGTGCACATCATCAACCTGCTCGCGAACTTCAACCGGCCGGACGTGCAGTCGGCGCTGCAGAGTCAGCTCAAGGACCCGAGCAAGTTCGTCCGTTCCGCGACGCTCTCCGCGCTCGCGCGGCTCGACGGCCCGCTCGACCTGCCGCTGGTGTGCTCGATGCTGCGCGACCCCGAGATCGAGGTGCAGAACAAGGCGGTCGACCTGCTGGTGCGCGCGAACCATCCGGAGACGATCAAATACCTCGTGGACGTGCTGAAGGACGAGAATGAGTTCGCCCGGCGCGCCGCGGTCGAGGTGCTGAACGAGGTCGGCACGTCGAAATCGGTGAAGTACCTGCTCGAGGTGCTCGCCGACTCGGATTGGTGGGTGCGCACGCGCGCCGCCGACGCGCTCGGCAAGATCGGCGGTCCGCGCGTTGTCGAGGCCGTGCTCGAACTCGTGAAGGACGAGAACGAGGACATCCGGCGCGCCGCGATCGAGATCCTGAACCAGACCAAGGACGAACGCGCGGTCGCGCACCTGATCGAGGCGACCCGGGACAGTGACTGGTGGGTCAGCGAACGCGCGGTCGACGCGCTCGCCGAGATCGGCAGCACCAAGGCCGTGCCCCGCATCGTCGAGATGCTCGGCGGACGCGAGGCGAAGCGCCTGCCGACGGTGATCCGCGCCCTCGGCAAGCTCGGCGATCAACGCCACGTCGACCAGCTGCTGCCCCTGCTGCAGCGGCCGGAGGCGGACATCCGCGTCGAGGCGATCGCGGCGCTCGCGAAGCTCGCGGACGAGCGGCGCGCGAACACGATCCGGATGCGGCTGCAAAGCGCGGTCAACACCGGCGACGCGGTGACCGTCGGCGCCGCCGAGCGCGCGCTCCAGGAGATCGACAACCGCTTCTCGACGCAGCAACTCGTCGCGAACCAGCGCGCGGCGAAGATGCAGGAGCAGTCGAAGACCCTGCTGGTGGAGAACCAGGACATCTCGACGCTCGTGAAGGAGCAGGACCTGCAGAGTGCCCGGCTCGACATCTCGACGCTGCAGCCGGGCGACATCATCGAGGGCCGCTACAAGTACATCGAGAAGATCGGCAAGGGCGCGTTCGGCACCGTGCTGCTGATGGAGGACACGATCGTCGAGGAACGGC
>JAJXYU010000302.1 GCA_021780395.1 Pseudomonadota bacterium | reverse complement strand
ATTGTGGGCGGCGATACCGCCCATCCCTCGCTGACGCTCGGGACCGCCGCGGCGAGACCGCGGCGTCCAAAATCGCCTGCGGCGATTTTGTCGAACCCAGGGCTAGTTTGGCGGAGAGGGCGAGATTGACTCGGGCCCGGACGGCCCCTCGCCCGCCCTGCGGGCGCCGTCGCGCGGATGCGCTCCGGCGTCCAAAATCGCCTGCGGCGATTTTGTCGAACTCGCTACTGGCGGAGAGGGTGAGATTGTGGGCGGCGATACCGCCCATCCCTCGCTGACGCTCGGGACCGCCGCGGCGAGACCGCGGCGTCCAAAATCGCCTGCGGCGATTTTGTCGAACCCAGGGCTAGTTTGGCGGAGAGGGCGAGATTCGAACTCGCGGTCGCCGTGAGGCGACGCCGGTTTTCAAGACCGGTGCATTCAACCGCTCTGCCACCTCTCCGTGAGCGTCGATTTTACCGGAACCGGTTCAGTTCGGCGTCCGTTGCTGCATCAGGGCATCCAGGCGTTCGGTCACGGCGTCGGTCTCGATCAGGTCCATGACGCCGGGCCGTTCGATCTTGGTCCACCAGGGCAACTCGTCGGGCGACCGGCCGAGGAAGTGCCGCGCGGCTTCCGGGTACCGATTCACGCACCATGCGCGGCTGTGGTACGGGCCGCTGCGCTCGGGGTTCGTCGCGGCGTACAGGCCGATCACCGGCGTGCCGACCGCGGTCGCCATGTGCACGGGTCCGGTATCGGGTGCGAGGAGCACGGTCGAGCGCGCGAGCAGCGCGAGCATCTGCGGCAGGGTGTCGCGGCCGATCTGATCGACGAGCGGGGTCATCGCGGCGGCGGCGATCGCGGCGCCGAGTTCGCGCTCGCGCGGGCTCGGTCCGCCGCACAGGACAATGCGCATCCCGTGGCGGGTCGCGGCGTGGTCCGCGACCGCGGCATAGCGTTCGGGTATCCAGTTGCGCCGCGCGTGGCTCGACGCGGGGTTGATCACGAGCGTCGGCCGGTCGTCGGGGATCAGGCCGCGCGCGTAGGCCTGCGCCTCGTCGGGAATCGGCAGGTTCCATTCGATCACGCGCTCGCGCGCGCCGAGCGCCTCGGCGAAGCCGAGGAAGCTGTCGAGCACGTGCTCTCTCGCTCGGGCCGGCACGCGGTCGTTCGTGAACAGCCACTGCAGTTCCCGGGCGCGCGCGCGGTCGAAGCCGAGCTTGCGCTCGGCGCGCACCGCGGTGCTCAGGAGGCTCGCGCGCAGCGACAGCTGGATGTGCAGCAGTGCATCGAACCGTCGTCCGCGCAGCTCGCGCCGCAGCCGTGTCCATTCGGCCCGCAGCCGGCGCTTGTCGACCGGGATCAGCTCGACGTCCGGCAGGAGCTGCATCAGCTTCGCCTCGACCCGGCCGATGATCCAGGTGATCCGGCAATCGGGCCAGGCGTGCCGCACGGTGCGGATCAGCGGCACCACGTGACAGGTGTCGCCGATCGCCGAGAGCCGCAGGATGCACAGGCTCCGCGGCACCGCCGTCAGCCGATCCGTTCGATCCCGCCGACGTAGGGCACGAGCGCCTTCGGGACGAGCACGCTGCCGTCGGCCTGCTGGTAGTTCTCGAGCACCGCGACCAGGGCCCGGCCGACCGCGACCCCGGAACCGTTCAGCGTGTGCACGAGCTCGGGTTTACCGGTCGCGGGGTTGCGCCAGCGCGCCTGCATCCGCCGGGCCTGGAAGGACTCGAAGTTGCTGCAGGAGCTGATCTCGCGGTAGCGCTGCTGGCTCGGCAGCCAGACCTCGAGGTCGTAGGTCTTCGCGCTCGAGAAGCCGACGTCGCCGGCGCACAGCGCGACGACCCGATACGGGAGCTCGAGCGCGCGCAGCACCGCCTCGGCGTGGCCGGTGAGCTCCTCGAGCGCCGCGTACGAGTGCTCCGGCGCGACGATCTGCACCAGTTCGACCTTGTCGAACTGGTGCTGGCGGATCATCCCGCGGGTGTCCTTGCCGGCGGCACCGGCCTCGGACCGGAAGCACGGCGTGTGCGCGACGAAGCGCAGCGGGAGTTCCTCCGCGCGCACGATCCGGTCGCGCACCAGGTTCGTGACCGGGACTTCCGCGGTCGGGATCAGATAGAACCCGGTGTCGCCGCCCACCGCGAACAGATCCTGCTCGAACTTCGGCAGCTGCCCGGTCCCGACCAGCGCATCGGCGTGCACGAGGTACGGCGCGTAGACTTCCGTGTAACCGTGCTCGCGCGTGTGCAGGTCCACCATGAACTGCGCGAGCGCGCGATGCAGCCGCGCGATCGCGCCAGTCATCACGACGAAGCGCGCGCCGGAGATCCGTCCGGCGGTCTCGAAGTCCATCCCGAACGGCTCGCCGATCGCGACGTGATCGCGCGGCGCGAAGTCCATCGTCCGCGGCTCGCCCCAGCGGCGCACCTCGACGTTCGCATTCTCGTCGCGCCCGTCGGGCACGCTCTCGTGCAGGAGATTCGGGAGTCCGAGCTGCAGGTCCTGCAATTCCTGCTGCAGGTGCACGAGATCCTCGTCGATCGTCTTCAGGCGCGTGCCGAGCGCCTCGCCGGCCGCGAGCAGCGCGCTCGCATCCTCACCGCGAGCCTTCGCGGTACCGATCGCCTTCGCGGTCGCGTTGCGCTCGGCGCGCAACCGGTCCGCCTCGATCTGCGCGCTCTTGCGCTTGTCCTCGATGTCCAGCAGGCGCGGCAGGTCGAGCGTGAAGCCGCGGCGCGCGAGCCGGGAGGCGACGCCCTCGGGGTCGCTGCGCAGGAGCTTGGGATCGAGCACGGTCGGTTCCTCGCGAAAGGCCGCGCGACGCGGCCGAGGCTCTCATTGTAGGCGATACCGCCGCGGCGTCACTCGCCGCGCGAGCCGCCCCGGGCACCGCGGTCGCGGGCGCGCCGGGCGTCGAGGGCCTCGGCGATCTTGATCTCGAGACCCCGGGGCGCCGGGACGTAGTAGCGCCGCTCCGGGAGCCCCTCCGGCAGATAGCGTTCCCCGGCGGCATAGGCATCCGGCTCGTCGTGCGCGTAGCGATAGCCCTTCGAGTAACCGAGCTCCTTCATCAGCCGGGTCGGCGCGTTGCGCAGGTGCATCGGGACCTCGAGCGAGCCGTAGCGCTTCGCGTCCTCGGTCGCGGCCTGGTAGGCGACGTACACCGCGTTGCTCTTCGCCGCGCAGGCCAGAAAGACGATCGCCTGCGCGATCGCGAGCTCCCCTTCCGGGCTCCCGAGCCGCTCGTAGATCGCGCAGGCCTCGAGCGCGAGGGTGAGCGCGCGCGGGTCGGCATTGCCGATGTCCTCGCTCGCCATCCGCAGCGCGCGCCGCGCGATGTAGAGCGGATCGCAGCCGCCGGCGAACATCCGGCAGAGCCAGTAGAGCGCGGCATCGGGGTCGCTCCCGCGCACCGCCTTGTGGAGCGCGGAGATCTGGTCGTAGAAGTTCTCCCCGCCCTTGTCGAAGCGCAGGGTGGCGGTGCCGATCGCCCCGCGCAGCGTCTCGCCCGACAGCACCCGGCCGCCCTGCGCCGGCGTCGCGAGGTCCGCCGCGGTCTCGAGCAGGTTCAGCATCCGTCGCGCATCACCGTCGGCCGCGGCGATCAGGAGCTCGCGTGCGTCCGGCTCGAGGCGCAGCCCCGTTCCCCCGAGCCCGCGCGGATCGGCGAGCGCCCGGTCGAGGAGTGCGTCGAGGTCGGCCGCCTCCAGGGATTTGAGCACGTACACCCGCGCGCGTGACAGCAGCGCATTGTTCACCTCGAACGAGGGGTTCTCGGTGGTCGCGCCGATGAAGACGAACGTGCCGTCCTCGACGTACGGCAGGAACGTGTCCTGCTGCGCCTTGTTGAACCGGTGCACCTCGTCGAGAAAGAGCACGGTGTTGCGCGTGCCGCGCGAGGCTTGCGCGCGCTCGACCGCCGCGCGGATCTCCTTCACGCCGGCGAGCACCGCGGAGATCGCGATGAACTGCGCGTCCGCGGTGCTCGCGACCAGGCGTGCGAGCGTCGTCTTGCCGGTGCCGGGCGGCCCCCAGAGGATCATCGAGTGCGGGTTGCCGGCCGCGAGCGCCCGGCGCAGCGCCGCGTCCGGGCCGACGAGGTGACGCTGGCCGACGATCTCGTCGAGCGTGGTCGGTCGCAGGCGATCGGCGAGCGGCCGGTAGGCGCCGCTCCGGGCCGCGTTCACGGCGAGACGCGCCCGATCACGTCGACGCCCGGCGGCGGGTTGAACACGAACAGCTTCGGCGACAGCGGGATGTTGCGCTTCGGGTGGGTGAAACTGAGCCGCGTGACCTGATCGAGATTGTCTGCGAACAGCATCCGCACGAGCTCCCCGTGCGAGAACGCGATCCGGATCGCCTGGAAGTCGCTGGTCGGGCGCTTCGGGATCAGCTGGTACCAGTGGTAGCCATCCTGATCGGGGAGCGCGCTGATCTCGAACTGGCTGCTCACGGTCACGCCGCCGGCGAGAAGCACCGCGGGCGTGCTCGCGAGCGTCGAATCGAGGTCACGCACGTTCGCCTGCTCGAGGTCCTGGTCGTAGAACCACAGGAGCTTGCCGTCCGCGAGGATCAGCTGCCGCGAGGGCTTCAGGTAGTCCCAGCGGAACTTGCCCGGCCGCTCGAGGTACAGGTGCCCGGAGGCGCTGCGCAGCACCTTGCCGTTCGCGTCGTCGATCTCCTGGGTGAAATCCGCCGACCAGGTCTTGAGGCCCTCGAGATATCGCTCGACCTGCGCGGCCGCGGCGGCGCTCGGCGTCTGCGCCGCGGCCGTCTGCAGCACGATCAGTGCGCCGGCCGCTGCGGCGGCCCAGCGATGGAACTTGAACATCGACTCACTCCTCGGGCGGCGGTGCGCCGTAAATCTCTCGGTTGCCGTTCGGTTGCAGGGGTCCGACGAGGCCCGCGGCCTCCATCGCCTCGACGAGGCGCGCGGCACGGTTGTAGCCGATCTTGAGACGCCGCTGGACGCCGGAGATCGAGGCCTTGCGGGTCTCGGTGACGATCCGAACCGCCTCATCGTACAGCGGATCCTGTTCCGCATCCGATGCGCCTTCGCCGGACTCCTCGTCGTCGGACGCGAATCCGGGGATGGGGTTCCGTGGTCCTTCGAGAATTTCATCGATGTACACCGGCGCCGACGCGGTCTTGAGTCCCGCGACCACCCGGTGGACCTCCTGGTCGGAGACGAACGCCCCGTGCACGCGGGTCGGGATCGCGGTGCCCGGGGGCAGGTAGAGCATGTCGCCGTGCCCGAGGAGCGACTCCGCCCCGCTCTGGTCGAGGATCGTGCGCGAGTCGACCTTGGCCGAGACCTGGAACGCGATCCGGGTCGGGATGTTCGCCTTGATGAGTCCGGTGATCACGTCGACCGACGGCCGCTGCGTCGCGAGAATCAGATGGATCCCGGACGCGCGCGCCTTCTGCGCGAGGCGGGCGATCAGCTCCTCGACCTTCTTGCCGACGATCATCATCAGGTCCGCGAGCTCGTCGATGATCACGACGATCAGCGGCATCGTCGTCAAGTCCGGGACGTCCTCGGCGACGACGCCGGGCACGCCCTGGGCGATCTTCTGCATCCGGATCGGGTCCTTGATCGGCTTGCCCGCATCGGTCGCGTCCTTGACCTTGCGGTTGAACCCGGCGAGGTTGCGCACGCCGAGCGCGGACATCAGCTGGTAGCGTCGCTCCATCTCCGCGACGCACCAGCGCAGCGCGTTCGCCGCCTGCTTCATGTCGGTCACGACCGGTGAGAGCAGGTGCGGGATCCCCTCGTACACCGAGAGCTCGAGCATCTTCGGGTCGATCATGATCAGGCGCACGTGCTCCGGCGTCGCCTTGTATACGAGGCTCAGCACCATTGCGTTGATCCCGACGGACTTGCCCGAGCCCGTCGTGCCGGCGATCAGGAGGTGCGGCATCCGCGCGAGATCCGCGACCATCGGCGCGCCGCCGATGTCCTTGCCGAGCGCGAGTGCGAGCGGGGACCCCAGGTCGTCGTAGGCCTTCGACTTGATGATCTCGCCGAGGGTCACGAGCTCGCGCTTCTCGTTCGGGATCTCGAGCCCGACGACCGACTTGCCCGGGATCACCTCGACCACCCGCACGCTGATCGCGGAGAGAGCGCGCGCGAGGTCCTTCGAGAGGTTGCTGATCTGGCTCACCTTCACGCCGGGCGCGGGGCGCAGCTCGAAGCGCGTGACGACCGGCCCGGGCTGCACCGCGACGACCTCGGCGTCGACGCCGAAGTCCTTGAGCTTGAGCTCGACCAGACGCGACATCGCTTCCAGCGCCTCGTCGGAATACGAGGGTTCGCGCGCGGGCGGCTCGTCGAGCAGAGCGAGCGAAGGCAGTTCGCTCGACTTCGGTCCATCGAACAGCGGCACCTGGCGCTCGCGCTCGATGCGCTCGGAGCGCACCGGCGCGGGCGCCGGCGCTTCGATCCGCGGCGGCGTGCGCGGGCCGATCTTCTTCTGTTCCTCGCGCACGACCTCCTGCCGCGCCTGCTTGCGCTGCTGGCCGCTCGCGATCGTGCGCCGGCTCTCGATCCACGCGCGCGTCCACTCGAACGCGCGCAACGCGGCCGCACCGAGCCGATCCATGATCGTGAACCAGGAGACGCCGAGGAAGAGCGCGACCCCGGCGAACCAGAGTCCGAGCAGCAGCAGCGTCGCCCCGAGCATTCGCAGCCCGTGCGCCGCGCCCTCGCCCACGAGTTCCCCGAGGACCCCGCCGGCACTGCTCGGGAACGCCGCCCCGCTCCAGTGGAGCGCGGCGAGCGCGCAGCTCGTGAGCAAGGTGAGCGCGAAGCCGCCCGCGCGCAGCCACGTGGTCGTGCGCGAGCGCGGCGGCGCCGCGTCCTCGTGGATCAGCCAGCCGGCATAGCCCAGCAGCACCGGGAAGAGATAGGCGGGACGGCCGAACAGGAAGAAGAACAACGCCGAGAGCCACGCGCCGACCGGGCCGATCCAGTTCGCGACCGCCCCGGCGTGCGCGCCGGTGTCGGCGAAGCCCGGATCGGAGGCGTGATAGGACCACAGCGCGAGCAGGAGAATGAGGCCGAGCGCCCCGAGCACCCACAGCGCCCCCTCGCGCAGCGAGCGCGCCACCGCGGGCGAGATCGCGCGCTTCGGCTTCTCGGATCGCGTCTCGGAAGAGGTCTCGGCGTCGACTGCCTTAATGGTCGTTTACCCAACTCAGTGAACGAAATAAACTGGTGCGCAGATGCGCGCGTGCCTCGAGGGGCGACGCGGGTCCGCCACCGCCGCGAGGACAATTTTACATGAGCGAAGCGATCCATAGCCGCCTGATCGTGCTCGGTTCGGGTCCGGCCGGGTACACCGCGGCCGTTTACGCGGCGCGCGCGAACCGCACGCCGCTCCTGATCACCGGCCTCGAGCAGGGTGGACAGCTGATGACGACGACCGACGTCGACAACTGGCCGGGCGACGCGGAAGGCTTGCAGGGACCGGCGCTCATGGAGCGGATGCGCCGGCACGCGGAGCGGTTCGCGACGCGGATCGTGGTCGACCACGTGAACCGGGTCGATCTCGGCGTGCGCCCGTTCCGGCTGGTCGGCGACTCCGGCGAGTATCGCTGCGATGCGCTGGTCGTCGCGACCGGCGCGTCCGCGAAGTACTTAGGGCTGCCCTCCGAGGAGCGCTTCCGCGGCCAGGGGGTCTCCGCGTGCGCGACCTGCGACGGCTTCTTCTACCGCGGCAAGCGCGTCGCGGTGATCGGCGGCGGCAACACCGCGGTGGAGGAAGCGCTGTACCTCGCGAACCTCGCGTCCCACGTGACGCTCGTGCACCGCCGCGACGGCTTGCGCGCCGAGCGGATCCTGCAGGACCGCCTGTTCGCGCTCGAACGCTCGGGCAAGGTCGCGATCGCGTGGAACCACGAGGTCGAGGAGATCCTGGGCGATACGACCGGGGTCACCGGGGTGCGGCTGCGCGCGACGAGCGGCGAGCGCGCACGGCGCGAACTCGCGCTGGATGGCGTCTTCATTGCGGTCGGTCACCAGCCGAACACCGCGCTCTTCGAAGGCCAGCTCCAGATGCGCGGCGGCTACCTCGTGGTGCGCGGCGGGGCCGACGGCGATGCGACCGCGACCAGCGTCGACGGCGTGTTCGCGGCAGGCGACGTCGCCGACCACGTGTACCGGCAGGCGGTGACCTCGGCCGGCACCGGCTGCATGGCCGCGCTCGATGCCGACCGGTATCTCGAGCGCCTGGACACGGAAGTCCGCGCCGCGGGGCGCGCCGCGGGCGCGTGAGCCGGACGGCCACGAGGAATTCCGCCGGCGGCGCCCCGTACCGGGTGCGCCTCCTCGAGCACGTCGCGGACCTCGACGCGGCGGTGTGGAACCGCCTCGCCGGGGATGCGCAGCCGTTCCTGCGCCACGAATTCCTCGCCGCGCTCGAGGCGAGCGGCTGCGTCGCGCCGGAGCGCGGCTGGACGCCGCGACACCTCGTGCTCGAGGACCACGCGGGGCGCGTGGTCGGCGCGCTGCCGCTCTACGAGAAAGCGCACTCGCGCGGGGAATTCGTGTTCGACTTCGCGTGGGCGAACGCGTACCACGCGCACGGGCTCGCCTACTACCCGAAGCTCCTGACCGCGGTGCCGTTCACCCCGGTGCGCGGTGCGCGCCTGCTGTGCGCACCCGATGCGGACGGGCCGGCGGTGCGCGCCGCGCTGATCGGGGCGGTGCGCGAACGGCTGCGCGAATCGGGCCTGTCCTCCTGGCACGTGCTGTTTCCGGCCGACGAGGAGTTCGCCGAACTCGAGCGCGCTGGGCTCGTGCGCCGGCTCGACTGCCAGTTTCACTGGTTCAACCGCCAGTACGACTCGTTCGACGCGTTCCTCGCGAGCTTCAACGCGGAGAAGCGCAAGAAGGCGAAGCGCGAGCGACGCCGGGTCGCCGAGGCCGGCATCCACTTCGAGACGCGCACCGGCGAGGAGATCGACGCGCGGCTGTGGCGGACCCTGTACGGGTTCTACGCCGACACCTTCCACCGCCACGGCCACGAGCCTTACCTCGACCTCGGATTCTTCCGCACGGTCGCGTGCGCTCTGCCCGGGAGGCTCCTGCTGAAGATCGCGTACCGGAGCGCCGAGCCGATCGCGGTCGCGATCTTCTTCGTCGGGAGCGACGCGCTCTACGGGCGCTACTGGGGCGCGAACGACCAGTATCACAGCCTGCACTTCGAGACCTGCTACTACCAGGGGATCGAATGGTGCATCGAGCACGAGATCGGGCGGTTCGAGCCCGGCACACAGGGCGAGCACAAGGTCCCGCGAGGCTTCGTGCCGACGCTGATGGGCTCCGCACACGCGATCCTCGATCCACGGTTCGAGCGGGCGATCCGCGACTTCGCGGCACGCGAAGCGCAGGCGGTGCGCGCGTACGCGGCCGAGGTCGACGCGCACGTGCCCTACCGCCGGCCGGACGAGGAGCTCGCCGTCTGACGCGCCTGACCTGGCTCGCCGAGGGCGATCCGGCCGACGCGTTCCCGCCGGCCGACGCGGCGCTCACCGATCCCCCGGGGCTCCTCGCGGCCGGCGGGGACCTGTCGCCCGCCCGGATCCTCGCCGCGTACGAGCACGGGATCTTTCCGTGGTACTCGGACCACCAGCCGATCCTGTGGTGGTCGCCCGATCCGCGGATGGTGCTGTTTCCTTCGGCGCTGCACGTCTCGCGAAGCCTCGCGCGGCGACTGCGGTCGGGGGTCTTCGAGACGCGGATCGACACCGATTTCGCGGCGACGATCCGCGCGTGCGCGGCGCCGCGCCGCTCGGGTCCCGGCACCTGGATCAACCCCGCGATGATCGCCGCGTACGAGGCGCTCTACCGGGCGGGCTACTGCCATTCGATCGAAACGTACGCCGGCGGGCGGCTGGTCGGCGGGGTGTACGGGCTCGCGCTCGGCGGCGCCTTTTTTGGCGAATCGATGTTCAGCCGCGTCGCGGATGCCTCGAAGGTCGCGCTGGTGCGGCTCGCCGCGGAGTGCCGCGCGCGCGGGATCGAGCTCATCGACTGTCAGGTCGCGAGCGCCCACCTCGCGAGCCTCGGCGCGCGCGAGATCCCCCGCCGCGCATTTCTCGCGCGGCTGGCGCGGCTCGTGCGCCGCGAGCCCGCCGGCTCCTGGGCGGGGTCGTAAATTGCATTAGCGGGGCGCTTTATGCACAATGCGCGACTTCCAGCCCACCAGCAGTACGCATGTCAAAAGAAGAGGCGATCCAATTCGAGGGTGAGGTGATCGAAACCTTGCCGAACACGACGTTCCGGGTGAAATTGAAGACCGGACACGTGGTCACCGCGCACATCTCGGGAAAGATGCGCAAGAACTACATTCGCATCCTGACCGGCGACCAGGTG
>JAJXYU010000134.1 GCA_021780395.1 Pseudomonadota bacterium | reverse complement strand
AGCGGTGCTCGCGCTGCGCGCCGGCGGCGTCGAGCGCGTCGTCGTCGGCAGCGCCGCGATCACGGATCCGGACGCGGTGCGCGGGTGGCTCGGGGAATTCGGTCCGGCGGGCCTCGTGCTCGCGCTCGACGTGCGCCTCGACGAGGCCGCCACGCCGTGGGTCGCGACCCACGGCTGGCAGCGGCAGTCGGCGCGCTCGCTGTGGGACGCCGTCGCGCAGTTCGAGTCCGCGGGGCTGCGGCACGTGCTGTGCACCGACGTCGCGCGCGACGGCGCGCGCTCGGGACCGAACCTTGCGCTCTACCGCGAGGCGGTCACGCGCTTCCCGCGGATCGCGTGGCAGGCCTCGGGCGGGGTGCGCGACGCGCGCGATCTCGACGCGCTCGCGGCGACCGGCGTCGCCGCGACGATCAGCGGCCGCGCGCTGCTCGAGGGGACGATCGACGACGAGGAGATCCGCCGATTCTCGCCAAACGCCTGATTCCGTGCCTCGACGTACGCAACGGTCGCGTCGTCAAGGGCGTGCGCTTCCGCGATCACCGCGACGTCGGCGACATCCTCGAGCTCGCGGGCCGCTATCGCGACGAGGGCGCGGACGAGCTCGTGTTCTACGACATCGGTGCGAGTCCGGACGGTCGCACCGTCGATCGCGGCTGGGTCGAGCGGGTCGCACGGCGGCTCGACATCCCGTTCTGCGTCGCCGGCGGGATCCGCAGCGTCGCGGACGCCGAAGCGGTCCTCGCGGCGGGTGCGGAGAAGATCTCGGTGAACTCGCCGGCGCTCGAGGAACCCGGACTGATCGATGCGCTCGCGCGGCGCTTCGGCTCGCAGTGCGTCGTCGTCGGAATCGACAGCGAGACCGCCGACGGCGACTACCGCGTGCAACAATACACCGGCGACCCGCGCCGCTCGCGCGACGCGGCCCGGCGCACGCTCGACTGGATCCGCGAGGCGGTCGAGCGCGGCGCGGGCGAGATCGTGCTCAACTGCATGGCGAGCGACGGGGTGCGGCGCGGCTACGACATCGCCCAGCTGCGCGCGGCCCGCGCGGTGTGCGCGGTGCCGCTGGTCGCCTCCGGCGGCGCGGGAGCGATCGCGCACTTCGCGGACGTGTTCCGCGACGCGCGCGTCGACGCGGCGCTCGCGGCGAGCGTGTTCCATTCGGGGCAGATCGCGATCCCGGCGCTCAAGGCCGAGCTCGCGGCGCAAGGGATCGAGGTACGACTCGGATGACGGTTGCGCACGAAGCGGATTGGGACAAGAACGGCGGGCTCCTGCCCGCGGTCGTACAGCACGCGGACCGCGGCACGGTGCTGATGCTCGGCTACATGAACCGCGACGCGCTCGCGGCGACCGAGCGCACCGGTCGGGTCACGTTCTGGAGCCGCGGCAAGGGGCGGCTCTGGACCAAGGGCGAGTCCTCGGGCCACTGGCTCGAGCTCGTCGAGATCGCGCTCGACTGCGACCGCGACACGCTGCTCGTGCTCGCGCGGCCGCAGGGCCCGGTGTGCCACCGGAACACGCCGACCTGCTTCGGCGAATCGCCGCCGCGCCCGGCGACCGAGCGGGTCGCGTTCCTGCCGGCGCTCGAGCGACTGATCGACGCGCGGCTGCGCACGCGACCGGAAGGCAGCTACACCGCCCATTTAGCCGCCGCGGGAGCGCTGCGGATCGCCCAGAAGGTCGGCGAGGAAGGGCTCGAGCTCGCGCTCGCCGCGGCCGCCGAGGGCGACGCGAAGGTGCTCGAGGAGGCCGCCGATCTCCTCTACCACTCGCTCGTGCTGCTGCGCTCGCGGAATCTGCGGCTCGAGGACGTCGTCGCGATCCTGGAGGCGCGGCATGCCGCGGCCTCGTGACGCGGGACCATCGATCCTCGTCGAGCGCTCGCGCCGCCGCCTGACGCTGCGGGTGCCCGGTTGCGCGCCGCGCAGCTTTCCGGTCGCGGTCGGCCGCAACGCGAGCGCGGACAAGGCGGTCGAGGGCGACGAGGCGACGCCGCTCGGGGCCTTCGTGGTGTGCGCGAAGAACCCCCGCAGCCGCTACACCCGGTCGCTGTGCCTCACTTACCCGAACGCGGAGGACGCGGACCGGGGGCTGCGCGACGGGCTGATCGACGCGGCGGAGCACGCGGCGATCCACGCGGCGATCCGCGCGGGCCGGATGCCGCCGCAGACCACGCGGCTCGGCGGCGAGATCTACCTCCACGGCGGCCGCGGCCCGGAGGGCACCCGCGGCTGCGTCGAGCTCGACGACGCGGCGATCCACGAGATCTTCGAGACCGTGACGCTCGGCACACCGGTGCGGATCGTTCCTTGATGGAATTCTCGTACCGCGGCGCACGCGGCGCGGCAGGATGATCCCTGCCGCTGGATTCATCCAAACCCTCAAGGTTTCCGTCCGCCGGCCGCTAATATGTCAACCGGCTGCCGGACGTCACCCGCTCATGCTCGACAAACTGCAGGCTTTGCTGAAGACCTCGGTCAACTTTCCGAGTCCGCCGGCGATCGCACAACAGATCATCGCGCTCGCGGAAGACCCGGACAGCGACATCGTCCGCATCGCCACAACGATCTCCAAGGACCCCGGGCTCACCGCGAAGGTGCTCCGGGTCGCGAACTCCCCGCTCTACTCGAAGCGACGCCGCAGCAGCAACCTGCGCCAGGCGCTGGTCGTGCTCGGCCTGAACGCGGCGACCACCCTCGCGCTCGGCTTCTCGCTGGTGGGCAAGTACCGCAGCGTCAAGGGCAAGGGGATCGACTACACGCGATTCTGGCGCAAGTCGATCCTGAGCGCGTCCGCCGCGCGCGCGTTCGCCGAACAGCAGGGCGTCGGCGACGTCGAGGGCGTGTACCTCGGCGCGCTGCTGCAGGACATCGGCATGCTCGCGACCGACCGGGTGCTGCCCGACTTCTACGCGTCGCTCCCGCGCGAGCACACCCACGTACAGCTGTGCGCGTACGAGCGCGAGCGGCTCGGGATCGACCACGCGGCGCTCGGCGGGTGGCTGCTCGAACAGTGGCGGCTGCCGGAGTCCGTGTGCCGCAGCGTCGCCTGGAGCCACGGCCCGCCGGCGAGCGCCCACGGAACGCCGGACGGCATCGCGGCCGGTTGCATCGCGCTCGGCGGCGAGTGCGTCGAGATGCTGCTCGATCAGTCGCTCGGGAACCTCGAGGCGATCGCCCAGCACGCCGAGGAGTGGCTCGGACTCGACGGCGACCGGCTCACGATCGCGATCACGCGGATCGTGAACGAGATCCCGGAGACCGAACGGCTCTACGAGACCGCGCTGATGCCCGCGGAGCTCGCGGTCGCGGTGCTCGACCAGGCGCGCGAGCTGCTGCTGATCCGCAATCTCCAGGCGATCGAGCAGGTGACGACGCTCCGTGCCGCGACCGAGGATCTCGAGGCCCGCGCGGTCGCGCTCGAGGACATGCACCGGCGCGACCCGCTGACCGGCCTGTACAACCGCGGCCACCTGGACCGCGTGCTCGCCGAGGAATTCGAGGCGAGCACGCACGGCGGCTGGCCGCTCAGCGTCGTGTTCATCGATCTCGACCGCTTCAAGCAGGTCAACGACACCTATGGCCACCCCGCCGGGGATGAAGTGCTGATCGGCACCGCGCAGCGGATCCGCTCGGTCGCTCGCTCGAGCGACTGCGTCGCGCGCTACGGCGGCGAGGAATTCGTGGTCGTGCTCCCGGGGCTGCACGGGTCGGACGCGGAGGCCGTGTGCCGGCGCCTGCTGGTCCGGCTGCGCAACACGCGCTACGAGCTACGCGACGCGACGCTCACGGTCACCGCCTCGATCGGGCTCGCGACGCACGACGACCAGCACCCGTTCGACAGTGTCGCCGAGCTCGTCGACGCCGCGGACCGGGCAGTCTACGCGGCGAAGAAGAGCGGTCGGGATCGGATCGTGAATTTCGCGACCCGGGGAACCGGGTCCGCCGGAGTCGGGGGAGTCGCCGCGGTCGACGTCGCGGCCGACGCGAGCGCGCCGCCGCGCCAGGCGAGCATCTAGCGCGACCGGTCGCGGTCGCGGTCGCGGTTGCGCCACAGCGCCGACGCGCCGATCGCGAACCACACGACGTTCAGCGCGACCGACGGGGTCGCGCGGTGATAGCCGCTGTTCACGACGAAGCCGATCGCCCCGAGCACGTTCATCCACTGGTAGCGCTTCGAGCGCGACTCGAGCTTGCCGGCCGAGAGCAGATAATAGGCCCCGAGGATCGACGCGGCCGCGAACCAGCCGGCGAACTCGACGAACGCGCGCAGCGGCGTCAATCGCGCAAGTCGTCGACGAGGAACCGCAAGGTGCGGCGCAAGGGCTCCGCCGCCCCCCACAGGAGCTGGTCGCCGACCGTGAACGCGGACAGGTAGGTCGGTCCCATCGAGAGCTTGCGCAGCCGCCCGACCGGCACGTGCAGCCGGCCGCCGACCGCCGCGGGCGACAGCGCCCGCACGCTCTCGTCGCGCTGGTTCGGCACCACGCGCACCCAGGCATTGTCGGCGGCGATCAGCCGCTCGATCTCGGCGAGCGGCAGGTCCGCGTTCAGCTTGATCGTGAGCGCCTGGCTGTGGCATCGCATCGCACCGACACGCACGCACAGCCCCTCGACCGGGACCGGGCGGTCGGCGGTGCCCAGGATCTTGTTCGCCTCGACCCCCGCCTTCCATTCCTCGCGGCTCTGGCCGTTGCCGAGATCCTTGTCGATCCACGGAATCAGGCTCGCGGCGAGCGGCACGCCGAAGTGCGTGCGCGGCAGTTCGGGGCCCTCGAGCGCCGCCTGCACCGCGCGGTCGACGTCGAGGATCGTCGCGGCGGGATCGGCGAGCGCCGGTTGCGCGGCGCGCGCGAGCGTGCCCATCTGCTCGACGAACTCGCGCATCTGCTGCGCGCCCGCGCCGGAGGCGGCCTGGTAGGTCATCGCGCTGATCCACTCGACGAGGCCCGCGCGCAGGAGCCCGGCGACCGCGAGCAGCATCAGCGAGACGGTGCAGTTCCCGCCGATGAAGTCCTTGATCCCGCGGCGTCGCGCCGCCTCCATCACCGGCCGGTTCACCGGATCGAGCACGATCACCGCGTCCTCGTTCATCCTGAGCGTCGAGGCCGCATCGATCCAGTAGCCCTGCCAGCCCGCCGCGCGCAGTCGCGGATGGATCGCCTGGGTATAGTCGCCGCCCTGCGCGCTCAGCAGGATCGGCAGCTTCGCGAGCGCCTCGAGGTCGTTCGCATCCTCGACGGGACCCACCGCGCGGCCGATCGGCGGCGCCGCGGCGCCGGCCCGGGAGGTACTGAAGAACGTCGGCTCGAACACCTCGAAGTCACGCTCCGCGCGCATCCGCTCGAGCAGCACCGACCCGACCATGCCCCGCCAACCGATGATCCCGACTCGATTCACGCCGAACCCGCCCTCAGCCGCCGATGATGAATTCCCGCGCCGGCTCGCGCAGGTTGTAATTCGATGCCATCGCGTAACCATACGCGCCGCAGTTCGCGAGCAACAGCACGTCGCCCTCCTCCGTCGGCGGCAGCCAGCGGTCGGTCGCGAGCCGGTCGGCCGACTCGCAGATCGGACCGACGATCGTCGCGATCTCGGTCGCCGGTTCGCCGACGCGCGTCAGGTTCACCACCTCGTGGTGCGCGCCGTAGAGCGCGGGCCGTATCAGGGAGTTCATTCCCGTTCCGATGCCGACGTAGCGAACGTCGCCCTTGCCCTTGAGCTGCGTGACCCGCGAGATCAGCACGCCGGCGCGTGCGACCAGGTACCGCCCCGGCTCCATCCAGAACCGCAGGCGCGGGTAGCGCTCGCGCAGGCTCGCGACGCCGCGGTCGAGCGCCGCGAGGTCGACCTCGTCGCCGCCCGGATAGTCCGGGACACCGAGACCGCCGCCGAGATCGACGATGCCCGCCTCGGGGAAGCGCGCGGTGAGCTCCGCGAGCAGCGCGCCGGTCTCGACCCAGCTCTCGGGATCGAACACGCCGCTGCCGGCATGTGCGTGCAGCCCGACCACCCGGACCCCGTGCGCGGCGGCGACCCGCGCGAACTCGCCGAGCTCCGAGACCGGCACGCCGAACTTCGAGTACAGGCCCGCGGTGCGCACGTGCTGGTGGTGACCGCGGCCGAAGCCCGGATCGACCCTGACAAAAATCTCCCTTCCTTCAAATACCTGCGGCCAATTCTTCAGAGGATAGATGTTATCGAGGGTCACCCGGGCGCCGCGCGCGAAACCGAACTCGTATTCGGTTCGCGGCGCGAAGTTCGGCGTGTACAGCACGTCCTCGGGACGCAGCCCGGGCACCGATGCGACCGCGCGCTCGAGCTCGCCCGGAGACACGCACTCGATCATGAAGCCCGCCGCGTGCAGCCGCCGCAGGATCGCCGGGTGACCGTTCGCCTTCATCGCGTACGCCCAGCGATCGATCGAGGCGACCCGGCGCAAGCTCGCGGCGGCGGCGTCGATCGCGTCGAGATCGTACACGTAGGCAGATTGTTCTTTTGAAGCTATTTCAATTAATTGCGATCGTTTATTCGAGTCATTCCACCATTGCTGGGTCGGCCGTTCCGGGGCCTTCGAGGTCGCGAACAGTTCCTGCCACGTGGGCCCGAGCACCTCGTCGGCACCGATCCGCTGGATCAGCCGCTCATGGAGCTGCTGCACCAGCCGGTCGCCCTGCAACTCGTCGATCACGAACGCGAAGTTCAGGTCGTTCGCCGCCTGGGTCACGAGATAGATCTTCTGGTCCTGGAACAACTCGAAGGCCGCACCGAGCTCGTGCAGGATCCCGCGGATGTTCTGACCGAGCAGGCTCAAGGACGCGCACGGTCCGATCACGCTCACCCGGCACAGCGCGCCGAGCGCACGGGTGAGCCGGTCGATCGCCGCGGCATCCAGGGTGTTCGCGGCCGGATCGAGCGACACGGTGACGTTGGTCTCCGAGGTCGAGATCAGATCGACCGACAACCCCTGGCGCTTGAACACCTGGAACGCGTCCGCGAGGAAGCCGACCTGGTGCCACATCCCGGGGCTTTCCATCGACACCAGCGTGATGCCCTTCTTGATCGCGATCGCCTTCACGCGCGCGGCGCTGTCGACCACGTCCGCCGAGACGATCGTGCCCGGCAGCTGCGGCGCCTGCGTCGCATAGACGTGCAACGGGATCCCGTACTGCCGCACCGGCATCACGCAGCGCGGATGCAGCACCTTCGCGCCATTGCTCGCGATCTCCTGCGCCTCGTCGTAGTGGAGCGCGCGCAGCAGCCGTGCGGTCGGGACGTCGCGCGGATTCGCGCTGAACATCCCGGGAACATCGGTCCAGATCTCGAGGCGCACGGCCGCGAGCTTCGCCGCGAAATACGCGCCGGAGGTGTCCGAGCCGCCGCGCCCGAGGAGCACGGTCTCGCCCGCCTCGTCGGCCGCGATGAAGCCCTGGGTGATCACTACCGACTCGAGCGCCGCCCAGTCGGCCTGCAGGCCCGCGTCCGGCGCGTAATCGCAGGTCGCGGACAGGAACGCCGCCTTCGCGTTCGACCCCTCGCGCCGCTCGGCGCGCAGCACGCGCCGCGCGTCGATCCAGGTGGTCGCGAGGTCCGCCGCGTTCAGGTAGCTCGCGCCGATCGCGGTCGCGAGCAGCTCGCCCATCGCCATCACCCGCGCACGCACCCGATCGCTCGACTCCCGCGTCTCGGCGATCGAGCGGGCGATCCGGCGCAGTTCCTCGAGGAGCGATTCGAAGCGCGCGTCGGTCGCGACCCCGAGGCTCGTCGCGAGCGAGCGGTGCTTCGCCTCGATCGCCTCGAGCACGGGCTCGTGGCCGCCTTCGATCGCCGCGCCGAGCAGGGATTCGAGTCGATCGGTGATCCCGGAGAGCGCCGAATGCACGACCACGGGACGCAGTCCGTCCGCGCGGCGCGAACGGATCACGTCGGCGATGTTGTGCCAGTTGGTCGCGCTGGAGACGCTCGTGCCGCCGAACTTCAGCACGACCCAGCGGGGGGCTTCGGGGCTCATCGCCGGCGCCGGCGATCAGCGGTCACGTTCACTCTTCTTCGAAGGTGTCGCGCAGCTCGCGCGCGAGCTGACGGTCGGCCAGCACGTCTTCGACCCGGCTCCACGCGGCCTTGCCCCGTTTGCCCGGTGGCGCTGCCTTGGGGCGCCGTTCGGCCCGCTCCAGCAGGGGCTCGAATTCCTGCGTCTCCTCGCTGTCACCGAGGAATTCGTCGTCGATGTCGAAATGCTCGTTCGCTCGTTCGCTCATGGGTCGAGAAAAGCCCTTCAAATCAATGGGATCTACGGGTCACCCCGGGCACGAAGTTCGGCACTATAACGGATTCCGCCCGGCATTCAACACCATGGGGACATCCGCGGGGTGCATCAAGGTTCCGCGCGCCGCACCGCACGCCGGATAATGCGCTGCAGCAACCGCCCCGCTCGCACCGCCGGGGATGCCCCGGCGGCGGCGGCGGGTGGCGCTCAGGTCCCGGTGCGCGTGCTCGAGCGGCTCTCGGGCAACGCCCCGACGGCGATCGCGCGGTTCACCGCCGAGAGCACCGCGAGGAGCGATGCGGTGATGATGTTCGAGTGCATCCCCGCGCCGAACCGCGTGCGCCGCGCCCGCGTGGTGATCTCGATGTAGCAGACCGCCTTCGCCGAACTGCCCTGGCCGCGGGAGTGCTCCTCGTAGGCCAGCACGTCGAAGTCGAGGCCGATCGCATTCACGATCGCGTCGATCGGGCCCGACCCCTGGCCGTGCCAGGTCTCGACCCGTCCGTCGCGCTCGACCTGCAGGATCAGCCGCTCGCTGTCGGCGCCGTCGGTCGACGCCGCGAGCTGGTGCGAGCGGTACACGAACGGCTGCCGGGGCGCGAGGAACTCCGTGCTGAACAGCGACCAGATTTCTTCGGAAGTCAATTCCTTACCCGTGGTATCTGCAGCGGCTTGTACGACCTGGCTGAACTCGATCTGCAGTCGCCGCGGCATCACCAGCTGATAGTCGCGCTCGAGCAGGTACGCGATCCCGCCCTTCCCCGACTGGCTGTTCACCCGAATGATCGAATCATAGGAACGCCCGAGGTCGGACGGGTCGATCGGCAGGTACGGGACGTCCCACGCGCCCTCGGCGCCCCGGGCACCGAGCCCCTTCTTGATCGCGTCCTGATGGGACCCGGAGAACGCGGTGAACACCAGATCCCCGACGTACGGATGACGTGGGTGGATCGGCAATTGATTGCAGGCCTCGGCGCAGCGCGCAACCTCGTTGATATTAGAGAAATCTAGTTTTGGATCCACACCTTGCGTATACATGTTAAGAGCAAGTGTCACGATGTCGACGTTGCCGGTCCGCTCCCCGTTGCCGAACAGCGTGCCCTCGACCCGCTCCGCTCCCGCCATCATCGCGAACTCGGCCGCGGCGACGCCGGTCCCGCGGTCGTTGTGCGGATGGATGCTGAGGATCAGCGAGTCGCGCCGGGCGACGCGACGGGCGAACGCCTCGATCTGATCGGCGTAGACGTTCGGGGTCGCGACCTCGACCGTCGCCGGCAGGTTCAGGATTGCCTTGCGCTGCGGGGTCGGTTCCCACACCGCGGTCACCGCATCGCAGATCTCGATCGCATAGTCGAGTTCGGTGCCGGTGAAGCTCTCCGGGCTGTACTGGAAGGTCCATTCGGTGTCCGGGTAGCCGAGCGCGTGCTCGCGCACCGCCTCCGCGCCCCGGACTGCGATGTCGATGATCCCGGCCCGGTCGAGCCGGAACACCAGCCGGCGCTGCGCCTCGGAGGTCGAGTTGTAGACGTGCACGATCGCGCGACGCACGCCGACGAGCGCCTCGTAGGTCTTGCGAATGAGTTCGGGGCGCGCCTGGGTGAGCACCTGCACGGTCACGTCGTCCGGGATCAGCCCCTGCTCGATGATCTCGCGCACGAAGTCGTAGTCGGTCTGCGACGCCGCCGGAAAGCCGACTTCGATCTCCTTGAAACCGACCTTCAGCAGCATCTCGAACATCCGCCGCTTGCGCGCCGGATCCATCGGCTCGATCAGCGCCTGGTTGCCGTCGCGCAGGTCGACGCTGCACCAGGTGGGCGGCGTGTCGAGGGTTCGGTCGGGCCAGGTGCGATCCTTGAGGTCGATCGGGGCCGCGGGTCGATATTTGGTCGATGGATGTCGCAACATGCTCTTCACTCGCTCTACGAAGGGTTCACCGCTTGGGCGGGGTCGTCGGGAGTCTGTCCGGTCTTGTCAGCGCCGACCGTTGGCGCGAGTGGATTGCGCCTAGCGGCGCAGAAGCAGCAGCAGCGCATCGAGACCGCAAAACCGCGGTGCGCGAAGCGAGGGACCGGTGCCGGCATCGAAGTGCATGGACTGGAATCTAGCACCGCGGCGCCGCGGCACGCAAGTCGCACGACCCGTCGCGTGCCCGTC
>JAJXYU010000264.1 GCA_021780395.1 Pseudomonadota bacterium | reverse complement strand
GCCGCCGCGCAACACACCGTGTTCCCGCCGCGGGTGTGGCCGTGGGCGCCCCGCGTCCATTTCGACATGATCGACGCCTTCGCGACCACCATGCCGATCGGCATGCCGCTGCCGAGGCCCTTCGCGAGCGTCATCACGTCGGGCACGACCTCCCAGTGCTGGCACGCGAACATCTTGCCCGTCCGGCCGACGCCGGATTGGACCTCGTCGAATATCAGCAGGATGCCGTGCCGGTCACACAGGGCACGCAGGCCGGCGAGAAATCCGTCCGGCGGGACGAGATATCCCCCCTCGCCCTGGATCGGCTCCACCAGGATCGCCGCGACCTCGCTCGGCGGCACGTTGCTCGCGAACAGGACGTCCTCGATGTACCGCAGCACCGCACGGCCCTGATCTGCTCCCGCGAACAGCGGCCGATAATCGTTCGGATACGGGACGTGGGTGACACCCGGCATCGTCGGGAAGAAGCCCTTTTGCTGGGTGTACTTGCTCGAGGTGAACGACAACGATCCCATCGTGCGGCCGTGGAAGCCGCCGAGGAACCCGATGAACCGCGGACGTCCCGTCACGTACCGCGCGAGCTTCAGTGCGCCCTCGACGGCCTCGGTGCCGGACTGCGCATAGAAACTCATCACCGGTTCGTGCATCGGCGCGAGATCGTTGATCCGCTCCCCGAGCCGGACTTGCCCTTCGTGCCAATAATCGGACGAGATGTGCAGGAACTTCTCAGCGGCGTCCTTGATCGCCTGCACCACCTGCGGGTGACTGTGGCCGGTGCTGCAGACCGCGATCCCGGCCGCGAAGTCGAGGAACCGGTTGCCGTCGACGTCCCAGATCTCGGCACCCCGGCCGTGCGACATCACGAACGGATAGTCGCGCGGATAGGACGGCGAGACGACCTTCGCGTCCCGCGCGAGCAGCGCGCGCGCCTTCGGTCCCGGCAATTCGGTCACGATGCGTTGGGTCTTCATCTCGATCTCCGAAGTCATTCCACCACGGTCTGCGACTGCTCGCGCAGGTACTGCGGAAGGTAGTAAAAGGATCCGATCGCCTTGTTCGTCGAGCCCGACCCCTTCCAGCCGCTGAACGCCTGGTACCAGGGCCACGCCCCCGTCGTCGCGCCCTGCGGGCGATTCACGTACACGGTGCCCGCCTCGATGTGCTCGAGGAAATGCTCGACGTCGGCCGCGTCACCGTAGCATCCCGCGGTGAGGCCGAGCGACGACGCATTCGCGCGCGCGACGCCCTCGGCGAAGCTCGCGACCGTCGCGACCATCAAGATCGGGAGGAACAGTTCGCGCTCGTACAGCGGATGGTCGGACGGCGCCGTCGCGATCGTCGGCGCGACGTAACACCCGGCGCCGAGCGCGCCCGCGTCGAGCCGACGGCCGCCCTCGAGGATCCGCGCGCCCCGCGTACCGAGTTCGCGCGCGAAACCCAGGTAACTCTCGACCGCCCGCTCGTTGATCACCGGTCCCATCCAATGATCGCGGTGCGTCGGATCGCCGATGCGCAGCGCCCGCGTCGCCTCGACGAGCCGCTCGATCAGCTGCGACGCGAGCGACTCGACGACGTAGACCCGCGAAAGCGCCGAGCACTTCTGACCACTGAGGCCGAACGCGGAACGCACGATGCCCGGCACCGCACGATCCAGATCCGCCGCCGCGCCGACGATGCACGCGTTCTTGCCACCCATCTCGGCGATGCAGGGTCGCGGCCATGCGCCCGCGACCATGCGTCGACACAGGTCCATGCCCACCGCGTGCGATCCGGTGAACGTGATCCCGGCGAGGTCCGGATGCGCGACCAGTGCCTCGCCCGCCTCGGCGCCGCTGCCGGTCACGAGATTGAACACGCCCGGCGGGAAGCCCGCGTCGCGGATGCAATCCGCGAGCAGCCGCGTCGCCCACGGCGTGTCGGTCGCGCCCTTCGCGACCACGGTGTTGCCCGTGACCAGCGCGGCCGCGGTCGGCCCGCCGGCGAGCGCGAGCGGAAAATTGAACGGCGAGATCACCGCCCAGACGCCATGGGGCTTCAGCACGCTGCGGTTGCGCGAGCGCGGTCCCTTGACCGGGTCGTCGGCGAGCACCCGATCGAATCCACCGTGACGCAGGAAATCCTCGGCATACCCGCTGAAGAAATCCGCGGTCTCCTGGGTCTCGCCGAGCGCCTCCATCCGATTCTTGCCAACCTCGAGGCTGAGCGCCGCGGCGATTGAATAGACCCGCTCCTCGATGAGCGCCGCGACGCGCTTCGACAAGCGGACCCGTTCCGCGATCGGCGTCGCACGCCACGCCGGGAAGGCGGCCTTCGCCGCCGCGACCGCGGCCGCGACCTGGGTCCGATCCGCGGTCGCGAACCGCCCGAGCCGCGTGCCGTCGATCGGACTGCGATCCTCGACGACGCCCGCGCCGTCCACGTCGCGACCGCCGATGTGCAATGGATGGGAGGCGCCGAGCGCGGCCCGCACGTCGCGGAGTGCCGCCTCGAAGCGCCGGTGCATTTCCTCCGGCGGATCGAACATCGTCGAATAGGTCAGCTTGAAGCTCATGTCCAGTCGAACTCCCCGAGCAGTCGATCCAGCAGCGCGAGCGCGTCCGCGAGTTCGCGCTCACCGATCACGAGCGGCGGTGCGAGAATGATCAGGTTCCCGCGGGTCGCGAAGGATACGCCCGCGTCGCGCGCTCGATCGACCAGCGCGCGCAGCGACGCATGCGTCGTCGGCCACGGCGCGAGTGGCGCGCGCGTCGCGCGATCCCGGACCAGTTCGACCACCGCGAACAGGCCGACGCCGCCACGCACCTCGCCGACGACCGGGTGTCGCATCGCGATACGATCGAGCGCCGCCCGCATGTCCGCACCGAGCCGGCGCGAGCGTACGATCAAGCCTTCCTCTTCGTAGGCCCGGACCGCGGCGACACCCGCCGCACAGGCGAGCGGATGGCCGCAATAGGTGAGTCCGGTGTAGAGCATCGTGTGTTCCAGCGGTGCCGCCACTTGCGCCGAGAGCACGACGGCGCCGAGCGGCAGGTGCGCACCCGTGAGTCCCTTCGCGAGCGTCATCAAGTCGGGTCTGCCCGCCTCGCCGTAGCGCTGCCATGCGAACCATTCGCCGCAACGGCCGAAGCCGCTCATCACCTCGTCGGCGATCAGATGGACGCCGCGCTGCGCGGTCTCCTCGCGCACGCGCGGCCAGAAGTTCTCGGGCGCGACGATCCCGTTGGTCCCCGCGTTCGGCTCCATCAGGACCGCGGCCACCGCGCCGGCGCCCGCACCGTCGATCACTTCCCCGACCCGCGCCGCCGCGGCGGCGCCGCAATCCTGATCGTTCGTCGTGCCGAACGGGCAACGGTATGCGTACGGCGGCGGCACCCGCAGCACGCCGAACGACGCCGCGTCGACCTGGCTCTCGGTGCGCGAATCGCCGGACAGCGCCATCGCCGCATAGCTCGCGCCGTGGTACGAGCGCTCGCGCGTGATCACGCGGCCGCGGGGCTTGCGGCTCGCCTGTCGCGCGAACTTGACCGCGTGTTCGTTCGCGTCCGCGCCGCCGAGCGTGAAGAACACGCGTCCCCCGTCGAAGCCGCTCTTCTCCAGCAGCAACTGCGCGAGGCGTGCCCGGGGCTCCGCGCCCCAGGCGGCGGTCACGAAGCACAGCTTCGCCGCTTGTTCCTGGATCGCGCGCACCACCTGCGGATGCTGGTGCCCGAGGTTAGAGCACTCCGCGAGACTGCTCATGTCGAGATAACGGCGGCCCCGGTCGTCGACGAAGTACGCGCCGTCACCACCGACGATTGTCGGCCCACGCCAATCCGCCTGGACGCACCAGCTGTGCATCACCGCGCGACGTTCGATGGCGTCGATGGTTTCTGTGGTCAAGGGACGGATCCGCGGCAGTTGTACGATTATCGAACGTTTAGTACGCTTACCGTACAATTTTAGGCGATCCGGAACGAGGCCGTCAAAGCGGCCGATCCCGGCGACGAGAACTCGAGGAGCCTGCCCGTGCCGATCCCGGCCGAACGCACCCGCAAACCGGCGGCCGTCCCTTCCGCGGCCGACACCCAGCGCACCCCGCGCGCGGCGGAAGCGTTCGATCGCAGCCCCGACTACGTGCAGTCGCTCCATCGCGGCCTCGACGTGATCCGCGCCTTCGGCGTCGACCGGCCTTCGCTGTCGCTCGCACAGATCGCCCGCGAGACCGATTTGTCGCGCGCGGTCGTGCGACGGCTGCTGATGACGCTCGGACACCTCGGCTACGTCGACAAGCGCGGCCGGGAATTCACCCTCACCCCGCGCGTGCTCGACCTCGGCTACCGGTATCTTTCCTCCCTGCCGGTCGCGCAGTTCGCGCTGCCGGTGATGGAACGTCTCGCGCGACGCATCGACGAATCCTGCTCGCTCGGCGTTCTCGACGGCCGTGACGTCGTGTACGTCCAGCGGGTCGCGGTCCGCAAGGTGATGACCATCAACCTGAGCGTGGGGGCGCGCCTCCCCGCGTACTGCACCTCGATGGGCCGCGTGCTCATCGCGAACCTCGGCGACCCGGACCGCGAGCGCTGGCTCGCCTGGAGCGAACCCGAAGCCCGGACTCGATTCACGATCGTCGAACGCGGCGCGCTCGGGCGCGAACTGGAACGGGTGCGGACCCAGGGCTACGCGTACGTTCAGCAGGAACTCGAGCTCGGTCTATGCTCGGTCGCGGTCCCCGTCCACGGCCGCAGCGGCGAGACGATCGCGGCGCTCAACGTCGGATTGCCGTTCGGTCCCGGCGCCCGGGCACGCGCGCTCGGCGAGATCCTCCCGGCACTGCGCCTCGCGTGTCGGGAAATCGACAGCACCTACCCGGATCGACCGGATGCGGCCGGCACCGCCGAGCGGCCCCGCGGGAGACCGCGCCACATCGCCTGAGCGATGGGAATCTCCGCCACGCGCGGACGCGACATCCGGTCCCGCCGGCGCCGTCAACCGACGCGTTGTCGGAGCAGTTGGCCGTTGACCACCAGAATCCCGGACAACACGAGCAGCGCGCCGACCGCGAACGGAGGATTGATCGGGTCGTTCAGGATCAACGCCCCGAACAGGACCCCGAACAACGGGGTCAGCAAGGTCATCAACATCAGCCGCGACGTGAGATAGTGCCGCAGCAGCCAGAACCACACGAGGTAGCTCGCGATCGCGATCACGAATGTCTGGAACATCAAGGACGCGAGCGCCGGCCACGTCCATTCGACCGCGGTTTGTCCGGTCGCCGCCGCGTAGCCGTAGAGGAGCGGTGCCGCGAGTGCGACCTGATAGAACACCGTCTTCGCGGTGGACGCGCCGCCGATACGCCCGCGCCGAAGCACGACGTTCGTCAGACCCCAGGTCGCGCCGGCGAGCAGCGCCAGGGCGTCGCCGATCAGCCATTCGACCGCCGGCCGATCCCCGGGTCCCACGAATGCGATCACGATTCCGACGAACGCGGTGCCGATGCCGACCCACTGCGTCGGGCGCAAGCGCTCGTCCGGCAGGAACTGCACGCCGAGCGCGGTGAAGATCGGCGACGTGTACAGGAACACCACCGCATGTGCCGCCGTCGTGTGACTGAGCGCCTCCCCGACGAGCAGAAACTCCAGGGTGAACAGCGCACCGATCGCCAACCCACTGCGCATGGTGCCGTCCAAGAAGGTCGCCGGTCCCTCGCGCCACAGGACCCAGGCGCCGTAGAACACCGCCGCGATCGCGAACCGGATCGCCAGCTGCATCACCGGGGCCACGTCACCCGCGACCGCCTTCATCGCGACCTGCTGGAATCCCCAGATCACGCACAGGCACAGCACCAGGCCGACCGCACGCCCATCGAGCGGGCGCCGATGCGGCGCACGCGGCGGGGTCGGGCCAGGCGACTCGTCCGGCGAGTCCGTTCTCAGAACGGCTCCGTGTGGCTGCGCAGCTCGAGCTCCCAGCTCCACGCACCGGGCGGCTGCGCGAGTGCCGCCATGTAGGATTGCGCGATCGCCCGCGGGGTCAATTCTCCCGGATCGTGCCCGCCCTGACGGACGGACCCATCGATCACGAAATGCACGACGTGAATGCCCGCCGGCCCGAGTTCGCGGGCGAGGCTCTGCGCCAACCCGCGCACCGCGAACTTCGCCATCGCGAACACCGACGAGCGCGCGAAGCCCTTGACCGAAGCCGTCGCGCCAGTGAAAAATAGGCTCCCGCGCCCTTTCGGCAGCATCCGACGCGCTGCCTCCTGCGCCGTCACCAGCGCGCCGATCGCCGTCGTCTGAACCGCGGTCGACGCGGCCCCCGTGTCGAGACTCAACAAGTCTCCTCGAATGCGCGCGCTCGGATTGAACAGCACCACCTCCGCAGCCCCGATCTCCCGATCGACCGCCTCGAACAAGCGCACGATGCTCGGCGGTGAGACGGTGTCCGCCTCGAAGGCGAGCGCACCGAGGCCTGCGGCGATCGGCCGAAGTTTCGCGAGGTGTCGCGACGCGAGCGCGACCCGGTAGCCGTCGGCGACCAAGGCCTCGGCAAACGCGGCGCTGATGCCAGGTCCGGCGCCGACGATCAGTGCATTGCGGCTCGACATGATCTTCCTCCCATTCGCACGCGCGGCGACGGCGCCGCGCTCACGTGATGCTCCGCCACCAGGCCGGTTGCCTGTGCCTCGACACCCGCACCCCATCCGTCTCGTCTATCGAACGATGACGGATCCCGACGCGCCCGGCCAGTCCACGACCAACTCGGCGATGAGCAACGCGAACAACGTGATCACGAGCAGTGCGTAACTGCTCGCCGCGAGGCTCAGGTGGTCGTAGCCGGGGATGGGCAGCGGCAGGCGCGCGATCACGAACGTCGTCGCCATCGCGTAGCTGCGAGCCATCCAGCGACGGTGTCGGTCGATCCGCCGGCGGCGGGCGGCAACGAACGCGGTCACGGTGAACGTGATCCACAGGAACGCGTTCACCGAGACACTGTAGGGAAAGAACGCGGGGTAATGTCGGGCCAAGAGCGCCGCGTACATCGCCGCCACCAGACAGCACAGAACGTAGACCTTGCCGATGAATCTATGCCGCGCGGGACTGCCTGCGCGCAGCCGCCGCGAGAATTGCAGCGGGCCGAGCCCGAGCGCGGTCGCGCCGGCGTCGATGTGCGGGACCAACAGCCAGCGCTGCGCGTACAGCAGCGCGTGCATCGGGTTATCGCTGCGAAGCATCGGCAGCGAGACGTGCACGATCGCCAACACCGTGAGCGCGGCGAATCCGCCCCAGAGCGCGGCGCGGGAAAATCCGTAGCGCATATTCGTCGTCATCGCGGCTGGAACGATAGCATGGTGACGCAATGCCGAGGAGGGTCCCCGGACGAGCTTCGTGTCGCGACGTTCTCGCCAAATTCGGTGGCGTGCGGAGACCGCATGCGTAACAATCCGGACTCGCCGATCCGCGGTGGCAACGCGCCGGTTCGGCAACGCTCGAGGGTCACGGTGCCTCTCGGGTCATGTCAGCCAACAGCGAGGGCGACGATCGTGGGAAATTACCGGAGCATGTTCGAGCAGGCGCGGCGCGATCCGGAACGATTCTGGGCCGAAGCGGCATCGGACATCCAGTGGTTCACGCCCTATCGCAAGGTGCTGGATGACTCCCGCGCGCCGTTCTACCGCTGGTTCGAAGGCGGTACGCTCAATACGTGTTACAACGCGATCGACCATCACGTCGCCAACGGTCGTGCCGAGCAGCTCGCCGTGATCTACGACAGCCCGGTCACCGCGACCCGGCGTTCGTTCACGTTCCGGCAGCTACTCGGAGAGGTCGCGCGATTCGCCGGCGTGCTCGCCTCCCTCGGTGTCACCCGCGGGGATCGCGTGATCATCTACATGCCGATGGTGCCGGAGACCCTGATCGCGATGTACGCCTGCGCGCGCATCGGCGCGATCCATTCGGTGGTCTTCGGCGGGTTCGGCGCCAAGGAACTCGCGGTGCGCATCGAGGACGGGAAGCCGAGGCTCGTGCTGTGCGCGTCCAGCGGAATCGAGGGCACCCGGGTCGTCCCGTACAAGCCGATGCTCGACGAAGCGATCGCACGCTCGAGCCACAAGCCAAACTGTTGCGTCATTCTGCAACGCCCACAGCACCGCAGTACCCTCGAGCCGCGCCGCGATCACGACTGGGAGGAGTTGCTGGCCGGCGCCCACCCCGTCGATTGCGTGCCGGTCGCCGCGACGGATCCGCTCTACGTGCTCTACACCTCCGGAACCACCGGACAGCCCAAGGGCGTCGTACGCGACAACGGCGGCCATGCGGTCGCGTTGAAGTGGTCGATGCGCCACGTCTTCGACGCCAAGCCGGGCGAGGTGTTCTGGGCGGCATCGGACTTCGGCTGGGTCGTCGGCCATTCCTACATCACTTATGCCCCACTCCTCGCCGGCTGCACGACGGTGATCCATGAGGGCAAGCCCGTTGGAACGCCCGATCCTGGCAATTTCTGGCGGGTGATCTCCGAGCACCGTGTCGGGGTGATGTTCACCGCGCCGACCGCATTCCGCGCGATCAAGCGCGAGGATCCGGAAGGCCGGTTCTATCGCCAGTACGACGTCTCCAGCCTTCGGTACCTGTTCCTCGCCGGAGAGCGCCTGGATCCGGACACCTATCACTGGGCGGTACAGCTGCTCGATCGGCCGGTGATCGACCATTGGTGGCAGACCGAGACCGGCTGGCCGGTCGCGAGCAATTGCATGGGCATCGAGCCGATGCCGTTCAAGCCGGGCTCACCCACCAAGCCGGTGCCCGGATTCGACGTCAGGATTCTCGACGAGGCGGGACGACCGCTGCCGGCCAACCACGATGGCGCCGTCGCGATCCGCACGCCCCTGCCGCCCGGCGCGCTGTCGACTTTGTGGAACGACGACGAGCGCTTTCGGACCGTGTACCTCGATCGTTATCCTGGTTACTACCTGACCGGCGACGGCGGCTACATCGACGAGGATGGGTACCTGTTCATCATGGGTCGGATCGACGACATCATCATCGTCGCCGGCCACAACCTCTCCACCGGCAGCATCGAGGAAGCCCTCGCCAGTCACGAAAACGTCGCCGAGTGCGCGGTCTTCGGCGTCAAGGACGAACTCAAGACCCAACTTCCCGTCGCGATGGTGGTGCTCAAAGCCGGCGTCGAGCGGGATCCGCAGGTCATCGTCACCGAATTGGTGCAACTGGTGCGAGAGATGGTCGGACCGGTCGCGAATCTCAAGCACGTCGGGATCGTCACGCGGCTCCCGAAGACGCGCTCCGGCAAGGTGCTGCGCTCGACGATGCGCAAGATCGCCGACGGGGATCCGTTCACGGTGCCACCGACGATCGATGACCCGAGCGCGCTCGAGGAGATCACGGTCGCGCTACGGGCACTCGGCTACGCGAAAGCATCCGAAACCCGAATCGGCGGTTGATGATCGGTCCAACGGAGGCAATGCGGGGGCCTGGTCGGTCCGGATTCGATCGTGATTGGGATCAAGTAGGCCGGCGCCGAGGAGCCTCGTCGTCGACGTCCTCGGCGCCGATCGACGGCGGTGGCTCAGCGGAACTGGCGCCGGCCGTCTTGCCACGCACGAGGTGATCGCCGTAGCGCGCGCGCAGCGCCGTCTTCAGCAATTTGCCGGTTGCGCCGTGCGGCAGTTCCTCGACGAAGACGACATCGTCGGGCACGGCCCAGCGAGCGACCTTGCCCTCGTAAATGGCGAGTAGTTCTTCGCGAGTCGCACTCGCGCCCGGCTTCAGGGCGACGATCAGCAACGGGCGCTCGTCCCATTTCGGATGCTTCGCGGCGATCACCGCCGCCTCGGCGACGGCCGGATGACCCATCGCGATGTTCTCGAGATCGATCGAACTGATCCACTCGCCGCCCGACTTGATCAAGTCCTTGCTGCGATCGGTCAGGAGCACGAAGCCGCTGGCATCGAACATGCCGACATCCCCGGTCGGGAACCAGCCATCCGGCGTGGTGCCCGACGGCAACTGGTAATAGCCCGTGGCAATCCAGTGCCCGCGCAGTTCGATGTCGCCCGAGGTCTCGCCATCCCAGGAGACCTCGGTCGAACCGCGGGTCGCCCGCAGATCGACGCCGAACAGTGCTCGACCCTGGCTGAGCCGCTGGCGGCGCGCCGTCGCCGGATCGACCCCTGCAATCGGATTCGACACGGTGGCCACCGGGCTGCTTTCGGTCATGCCCCAGGCATGCATGATGGTCACCCCGAGCGCGTCATATGCGTCGAACATCGATTCGGGGC
Organism: Pseudomonadota bacterium; assembly: GCA_021780395.1. The sequence continues at coordinate 160 of JAJXYU010000264.1, read as the reverse complement.
ACGCCGAGCCGCCGACGGCCATGCGTTGCAAGGTCGAGAAACGCGCACCGGTCTTGCGGACGTGGGCGAGCACGCCGAGCCAGACCGACGGCACGCCGCAGGCGAAGGTCACCCGCTCGTCCTCGATCAGTCGGTACAGGCTCGCCCCGTCCAGGAACCG
>JAJXYU010000205.1 GCA_021780395.1 Pseudomonadota bacterium | reverse complement strand
GGTCGACCTGCCTCCCTGACCGGTCGGCCGGCACCGTCCGGCCGCACCCGCCTTGCCCATCATCGACTCGGCGATCGGGTACACTCGATCGACGAATTTCCGCCGGCGTGTACAGGACGTGCGGCATCGGTATAATCCCGCGCTCTTTCGTTAGGAGGCGATGACGCAGATGCCCGCGAAAAAGACCGCCAAGGCCAAGAAACCCGCGAAGACGCCGATCCGCAAGGCCGCCGCAAGGACGACGGCGCCGAAACGGTCCGCGCGTCCCCCGGCGAAATCCACCGCCAAACCCGCCGCCGCCAAGCCGGCGGGCAAGCCGAAGAAGGCGACCGTCAAGGCGGTCGTGAAACCGAAAGTACCGGAGAAGGCCGCGGGGGACGGCAAGAGCCGGGCGAAGCCCGTGCCAGCCGCGAAGCCCTCGACCGCCATCGCGACCACGGCGGCGGCGGCGAAGACCGCCCTCGGCATCGTGCCCCTGCGCCCCATGAACGTCGAAGACGAGGGCGAATTCGAAGGTCCATCGTCGAGCCTGCTCGCCGGCCCACGGAACGTCAAACCGTACATTCCGCGCCGTGGCGAACAGTACATGAACAAGGAGCAGCTCGAGCACTTCGCGCAGATCCTGCAGAACTGGAAACGCGACCTGATGGAGGAAGTGGACCGGACGGTGCTCCACATGAAGGACGAAGCCGCGAATTTTCCGGACCCCAACGATCGCGCGACCCAGGAAGAGGAGTTCAGCCTGGAGCTGCGAACCCGGGATCGCGAGCGCAAGCTCATCCGCAAGATCGACGAGGCCCTGAAGCGCATCGAGGACGGAACCTACGGTTACTGCCTGGAGACGGGCGAGGAAATCGGGATCAAACGGCTCGAAGCGCGACCGGTCGCGACGCTGTCGGTCGAGGCACAGGAGCGGCGGGAACGCCGCGAGAAGCAATACGGGGATCGCGACGACCGTTACCGCTGAGGCCGGCGAACCCTCGACTTCACCGTCCGGCGGCTACGTCGGCCGCTTCGCGCCGTCGCCGACCGGCGACCTGCACCTAGGCTCGCTCTACACGGCGGCGGGTGCGTATCTCGATGCGCGGTCGCATCACGGCCGCTTCCATCTGCGCATCGACGACCTCGATCGACCGCGGGAGCGCCCGGGCGCCGCCGATCGCATCCTGCGGACGCTCGATGCGTTTGGATTCGAATGGGAAGGTCCGGTCGTGCGCCAGCGCACGCGGACCGCCGCCCACGCGAGCGCACTCGAGGCACTGCTCGGGCTCGAGCGGCTGTATCCCTGCGACTGCACCCGCCGCTCGCGTGCGGCCCGCGAAGGCCCCTACCCTGGGACCTGCCGCGGACGGACACTGCCAGCCCGCGGACCGCACGCACTGCGGCTGCGCGTCGATCCGCTCGAGATCACGGTCGACGACCGCATCCAGGGCTCGTTTCACCGCAATCTCGCCGCGACCGGCGACTTCATCGTACGACGGCGCGACGGGATCGTCGCGTACCCGCTCGCGGTCGTGGTCGACGACGCCGCGCTCGGAGTCACCGACGTCGTGCGCGGCGCGGACTTGCTCGACGGCACCCCGCCACAGCGGTACCTGCAGTCCCTGCTGTCGTTGCCCACGCCCCGGTATGCGCACCTGCCCGTGCTGACCGAACCCGACGGCGCGAAGCTCGCGAAATCCCGTCGCAGCGTCCCGCTCGACGAGCGCCGCGCCGGCGACCAGCTCCTCGCGGTGTTCGCCCTGCTGGGCCTCGCGCCCCCCGCCACGCTCAGGGGCGCAGACGTCGGCGAACTGTGGACCTGGGGCTTCGAGCGCTGGGCGGCGGACCGGGTACCGCGGCGATCGAGCCTGCCCCTGACCGATCCGGCGCCCGGCTGAGCTCGACTTGCCTTGTCGCTGCATTGCGTTATGCTGGACTCGCCATCGCAGCGTCCCAACGTGGCGGACGCGTTGATTCGACCTCTCGCTGGACCTGACGAGTCCGGCGCCACACGAGCGAGGAGCCCCATGAGCGAACCGCGAGTGATCAAAAAATATCCGAATCGGCGGCTTTACGACACGGTCGAAAGCCGCTACATCACGCTGGCCGACGTACAACGTCTGGTGCTCGAGAAAGCCGACTTCGTGGTGATCGACAAGAAGAACAATGCCGACATCACGCGCAGCATCCTGCTCCAGGTGATCTCGGAGCAAGAGCAGCACGGCGAACCGGTGCTGACCCAGGAGTTCCTGACGCAGGTGATCCGATCACACGGCGGGCAGCATCAACCGATCGTCAGCGGGTACCTCGAGGAGAGCCTGAGGACGTTGATGAGCAACCCTCATCTCGTTCGCGACCGGATCGACCCAGCGGCGTCGGGTGGCGGCGGCGCGAGCGGCGCACCGAACGCCAGCCTACGCGAGGCCGGCCGCGACCTCGCGCGCGAACTGCACCGGGAACCTGGCAAGGATCGGCTCGAGGAGAAGTGAGTCGCACGCGCGACGGTCGAACACCGCGATCGGTGTTCGCCGCCGCGACCTGAATCGACCGTCGGCCGACCGCCTCGTCAGGCGACGTCGACGTTGCGCATCGACAGGCGCACGCGCCCCTGCCGGTCGACTTCGAGCACCTTCACGCGGACGACGTCGCCTTCCTTGAGCTTGTCGCTGACCCGTTCGACCCGCTCTTCGGAGATCTG
>JAJXYU010000292.1 GCA_021780395.1 Pseudomonadota bacterium | reverse complement strand
TCGCCGACGCGCGCCGCGTCGCCGACGGGCGAGGATCCGCGCGCCGCGGCAGTGCTCGAGCGGCGCGAGCTGCGCGTCGGCGGGATGAGCTGCGCCGCGTGCGTGCAGCGGGTCGAGCGGGCGCTCGCGGCCGTGCCCGGCGTCGTCAGCGCGGAGGTGAATCTCGCGACCGAGCGCGCACTGGTCGCGGCGCGCGACGGTGAACTGCGCACCGCGGACCTGATCGAGGCGCTGCGTCGGGCCGGATACGACGCCGAGGTGATCACCGGCGATCTCGCGCGCGACCGGCAGATCGACGAGGCCGCGGCCCGCCGGTTGCGCTCCGAGGGGATGCGCGTCGCCGCGGCGGTCGGCTTGAGCGCGCCGCTGCTCCTGCCGATGCTCGGTGTTCCACTGCCCGGCGTGGCGCAGCTCGCGCTCGCGACGCCGGTCCAGTTCCTGTTCGGCGCACGCTTCTACGCCGGCGCGTGGAAGGCGCTGCGCGCGCGGGTCGGCAACATGGATCTGCTGGTCGCGCTCGGCACGTCGACCGCGTATTTCTACAGCCTCGCGTTGTGGATCGGCTCGCCGCGTCGCACCGACCTGTATTTCGACTCGGCGGCGGTGGTGATCGCGCTGGTGAGCGTGGGCAAGTGGCTCGAGGCGCGGGCGAAACGGTCCACGACCTCGCAGATTCGCGCGCTGATGTCCTTGCGTCCGGAGCGTGCGCGCGTCGAGCGGCCGGGCGGCGAGGTGGACGTGCCGGCGGGCGACGTCGCGGTCGGCGACGTCGTCGTCGTGCGTCCGGGGGAACGCGTGCCGGTCGACGGCCGCGTGGTCGCCGGCGCGAGCGAGGTCGACGAGAGCCTCGTGACCGGCGAGAGCCTTCCCGTCGCGAAGTCGCCGGGCGACGCGGTGACCGGCGGTTCGATCAACGGCGGCGGGTTGCTGCGCGTCGAGACCACGGCGGTCGGCGAGCGCTCGACGCTCGCGCGGATCATCGCGCTGGTCGACCGCGCGCAGGCGAAGAAGGCGCCGGTGCAGCGGCTCGTCGACCGGGTCGCGGCGGTCTTCGTGCCGGCGGTCCTCGGTGTCGCGACGCTCACGTTCCTCGCGTGGTGGCTCGTCGCCGGCAATCCCGCGGCCGGGGTGATCGCCGCGGTCTCGGTCCTCGTGATCGCGTGCCCCTGCGCGCTCGGGCTCGCGACCCCGACCGCGTTGATGGTCGGCACCGGCGCGGCCGCGCGCGCGGGGATCCTGATCCGCGACGTCGAGGCGCTCGAGCGCGCGCACCGCCTCGACACGATCGTCCTCGACAAGACCGGCACCGTGACCGCGGGACGGCCGGCGGTCACCGGGATCCTGGCCTTCGCCGGCACGGAGCGCGACCTGCTCGCGCTCGCGGCCGCCGCGCAGACCGGCAGCGAGCATCCGATCGCGCGCGCGGTGCTCGCGCGCGCCGAGGGTCTTGCGCTGCCGCCGCTCGAGGAGTTCCGCAGCCGCCCCGGCCTCGGGCTGCTCGCGCGGGTCGGCGGCCGGCGGATCGCGATCGGCAATCGTCGTCTGATGGCCGAGTGCGGCGCCTCGGTCGAGGCGTACGAGGCCCGTGGCGCGGCGCTCGAGACCGGCGGCGCGACGGTCGTGTGGGTCGCGACGCTCGATCCGGCGCCGGCGTGCACCGGCGCGATCGCGATCGCGGATCCGATCAAGCCGACCGCCGCCGCCGCGGTGCGCCGCCTGCAGGACATCGGCGTCGAGACCGTGCTGCTCTCCGGCGATCAGGAGCGCACCGTCGCCGCGGTCGCCGCGGCGCTCGGCATCCGCCAGGTGTTCGCCGGCGTCGTGCCCGCGGAGAAGGCCGAGCACGTGCGTCGCCTGCAGGCCGAGGGCCACCGCGTCGGCATGGTCGGCGACGGCGTGAACGACGCGCCGGCGCTCGCCGCGGCCGACGTCGGCATCGCGATCGGCACCGGCACGGACGTCGCGATGCAGACCGCCGGCGTGACGTTGATGCGCGGCGACCCGGTGCTGATCGCCGACGCGATCGACGTGAGCCGGGCGACGTATCGCAAGATCGTGCAGGGGCTGTTCTGGGCGTTCTTCTACAACGTGGTCGGAATGCCGGCGGCCGCGTTCGGGTGGCTGAACCCGATGGTCGCCGGCGCAGCGATGGCGCTGTCCTCGGTCACCGTGGTCTCGAACGCGCTCAGCCTGCGGCGCTGGCGCGCCACCGCCTCGATTGCGACCCCGGCGCCAGTTCGCTAAGCTCCAACGTTTCCCCCGTCCGGGAGTCTCGCATGATGAACCTCGTCGCCGGCACTCGATCCTCTCGCGCCTCGCGTTCGATCGCCGCGTCCGCGGCACTGCTCCTGGTCGCGCTCGGCGCGCGGGCGGCGCCGGCCCACGCATTCCTCGGCGGCAAGCTCGCCTGGCGCAGCATCGGTCCGAACATCGGCGGCCGCGTGGTCGCGGTCGCGGGCGTCGCGGGCGAGCCGAACCTCTTCTACATGGGGGCCGTCGACGGCGGCGTCTGGAAGAGCACCGACTACGGCGTCGTCTGGCGCAACATCAGCGACGGCAAGTTCCCATCGTCGAGCGACAGCATCGGCGCGATCGCGGTCGCGCCCTCGAATCCCCGCGTGCTCTACGTCGGGACCGGCGAAACCGACATCCGCAACGACATGATCGTCGGCGACGGGATGTACAAGTCGGTCGATGCGGGCAAGACCTGGACCTACGATGGACTCGGCGACACCCACACGATCGGCGCGATCGTCGTCGATCCGCGCAATCCCGACGTCGTCTATGCCGCGTCGATGGGCCACGTGTTCCAGCCGAACCCTGAGCGCGGCGTCTTCAAGTCGACCGATGGCGGGAAGACCTGGCACAAGGTGCTCTACGTCGACGCCAAGACCGGTGCGATCACCGTCGTGATGGATCCGCACGACCCGAACGTGCTCTACGCGGCGATGTGGCAAGCGCAGCGGATGCCCTGGGGCCTCGACGACGGCGGGCCGGGAAGCGGCCTGTACAAGAGCGTCGACGGCGGCGCGCACTGGACGAATCTCACGCGCAACCCCGGCCTGCCGCGCGGCACCCTCGGGCGGATCGGCGTCGCGGTCGCCGCGAGCGATCCGAACGTCGTGTACGCGATCATGCAGGCGAAGGGCGGCGGCGTGTTCCGCTCGTCCAACGGCGGCGGGACCTGGCGACGCGTGAACGGCAACTGGAGCCTGCGTCAGCGCGGCTTCTACTACACCAGCGTCTACGTCGATCCGACCGACCCGCAGACGGTCTACGTTCCGAACGTGGATGCCCTGTGGGTGTCCCACGACGGTGGCGCGTCGTTCGCGATGCTGCACACGCGGCACGGCGACAACCACATCGTATGGATCAATCCGAACGATCCGAAGATCCTGCTCGAGGGCAACGACGGCGGCGCGACGGTCTCGACCGACGGCGGCAAGACCTGGAGCACCGAGCGCAATCAGCCGACCGGCCAGTTCTATCACGTCGCGATCGACGACGCGTTTCCGTTCAACGTCTACGGCGCCCAGCAGGACGAAGGCTCCTTCGAGGGGCCGAGCGCCTCGACGAGTGGCGCGATCCCGACCGGCGCGTGGCATTCGGTCGCGCTCGGCGAGAGCACCTTCGTCGCGCCGGAACCGGGACACCCGGACGCGACCGTCGGCAGCGACTACTACACGCTGATGCAGCACTACAACCGGGTCACCGGCAGCCGGCGGGACGTGAGCCCCGAGCCGCAATACCTCGATGGCGTGTCGGCGGGGGAAATGCAGTACCGCCTCGGCTGGACCCATCCGATCTTCTTCGCGCCGAACGATCCGAAGGAACTCTACCTCGCGTCCCAGTACGTGATGAAGAGCGACGACGGCGGTCGGACCTGGAAGACGATCAGCCCGGATCTCACGCGTAACGATCCGTCCACCGAGAAGCCGAGCGGCGGGCCCGTCGACCTCGATCAGACCGGCGCGGAGGTCTTTCCGGACATCTCGGCGCTCGCGGTCTCGCCGATCGATCCGCGGGTGATCTGGGCGGGCTCGCAGGACGGCCTCGTGCACCTGACCACCGATGCCGGCAAGCACTGGCAGCTCGTGACGCCGCCCGCGCTCACCGAGTGGGCGGAGATCAGCTCGATCGAGCCGTCGCACGTCGCGGCCGGAACGGCGTACCTCACCGCGCAGCGCTACATGTGGGACGACGCGCGTCCGTACGTCTACGAGACCACGGACTTCGGTCGCCACTGGTCGCCGCTCACGAACGGGTTGCCGTCCGACGAATCGGTGTTCGTGATCCGACAGGATCCCGCCGACGCGTCGCTGCTCTTTGCCGGCACCGCGAACGGTGTGTCGGTGAGCTTCGACGGCGGCGCGCACTGGCGCTCGCTCAGCAACAATCTGCCGCACGTGCAGGTGCGCGATCTGGCGATCGATCCGCGGGAGGGCGAGATCGTCGCCGCGACCCACGGGCGCTCGTTCTGGATCCTCGGCAACCTGCAGCTCCTCGAGCAGCTGTCGCACCAGCCCGGCATCGCGACCGACGCGGCGCGGCTGTTCGCGCCCGAGCACGCGTGGCTCACGAATGCGTACGGGATCGACAGCGATGCCGCGCACCGGGGCTCGTTCGGCCAGAATCCGCCGTTCGGGGCGACGGTGTTCTTCCACGTCCCGGCGAACTACACCGGCAAGACGCCGGTCAGTCTCGCGTTCCTCGACGCCAACGGCCATCTGGTGCGCCGCTTCGCGCTGCACCTGAAGGTCAAGAAGCCGAAGATGCCGGCGACGGTGCGCGACAACCTCCTGCCGTCGCAGGCGAAGGTCGTCGCCGAGCAGAAGCTCACCGCGATCGTGCCCGGGACGAATCGCTTCCAGTGGGATCTGCGCTACCCCGACGCGACCGACGTGAAGGGCTTCGAGCCGCCGGAGGAGAGCGACGGACAGGTCGCGGACGCTCGCGGGCCGCTCGTGAATCCGGGCCACTACACGGTCGTGCTGACCTACGGTGGCCAGTCGTTCCGCCAGCCGCTCGACGTGCGGCTCGATCCGCGCCTGCACACGACGCCGGCGGCGCTCGAGCAGCACCTCGCGTTGCAGCTCGCGCTGCACCGCGCGGTCGATCAGCTCGATCGCCGGATCAATGCCGCGATCGCGATTCGTGATCGGCTGGCGAAGGCGGTCGCGGCGCACCGGGTCGCGGCATCGAAGGCGAGTCCGGCGCTCGATGCGCTGAATCATGCGATCGATGCGGTCGTGCAGCTCGAGGTGCGCTCGAGCGAGGGCGACGTGATGCACGAAATGCGCCTGCGGAGCTTCCTCGCGTACCTGCAGTCCGACATCGGCCTCGACTATCGGATGCCGAATCCCGCGCAGGTCGCGACCGCCAGCCGCCTCGAGCGGCAGGCGAAGGACGGCGAAGCGAAGCTGCAGGCGGCGACTTCCGCCGGCGAAACCCTGCTGTAGGCGGCGCTCAGCGCGCCGGGTCGACGATCTCGCGATTGTCGATCAGGCGCGTGCCGCCGAGCTTCGCGGCGCCGAGCGCGACCAACGGGGTGCCGGCGCGGGGCGCGCCGAGATCAGCGCCCCGCCGGATCGCGACGTAGTCGACCTGCCAGCCGTGCGCCGCGAGGTTCGCGGCGGCATCGGCCTCGAGTCGCGCCCAGTCGGTCGACCCGGCGCGGACCGACTGCTCGATGCGCTGGAGGACGGCGCTCAGCCGCGGCGCCTCCGCCCGCTCGCGCTCGTCGAGATAGGCATTGCGCGAGGAGAGCGCGAGACCCCCGCCTTCGCGGACCGTCTCGCCGGCGAGGATGTCGATCGGCAGCGCGAGCTGCGCAACCATGTCGCGAACGACCAGCAGCTGCTGGTAGTCCTTCTTGCCGAAGACCGCGACGCGCGGCTGCACCGCGTTGAACAGCTTCAGCACGACCGTGCAGACGCCGACGAAGAATCCAGGTCGGAAGCGGCCTTCCAGCGTGTCGGCGAGCGTGGCGCGCGGCTGCACGAAGCACACCTGCGGCTCGGGGTAGAGCTGCGACTCGGTCGGTGCGAACACGTAGTCGCAACCGGCGCCCTCGAGCAATTCGACGTCCCGCTCGAAGGTGCGCGGATACCGCTCGAAATCCTCGCTCGGTCCGAACTGCAGGCGGTTCACGAAGATGCTCGCGATCACCGGATGCCCGCGTTCGGCCGCGATCCGCACGAGCGACAGGTGTCCGGCGTGCAGGTTGCCCATCGTCGGCACGAGCGCGGCCGAGTCGTGCGGCGCCAGGGCCGCGCGCAGGTCCGCGATGCGCTCGATGACCTTCATCCCGCCGCCGTCAGTAGCCGTGCAGCGACTCGTCGGGATAGGCGCCGTTCTTCACGTCGCGCACGAAGCGCTGCACTGCTTCGCGAACGTCGGCCGAGCCCTCGACGAACCGGCGGACGAACCGCGGCAATTTCCCGGGCGTCACGCCGAGCATGTCGTGCATCACCAGGACCTGGCCGCTGCAGTCGCGGCCGGCGCCGATCCCGATCGTCGGGATCGGGAGCTCGGCGGTGAGCTCCCGCGCGAGCGTGCTCGGCACGAGCTCCAGCACGAGCATCTGCGCACCGGCCTCGACGACTTCGTGCGCCTGACGGCGTAGCAGCGCGGCACCGTCCGAGTCGCGTCCCTGCACGCGGTAGCCGCCGAGCGCGTGCACCGTCTGCGGCGTGAACCCGAGGTGGGCGCACACCGGCATCCCGCGGTCGGTGAGCGCGCGGATCGTCGGCGCAGCCCAGGCGCCCTCCAGCTTGACCATCTGCGCGCCGGCCTGGAACAGCCGGCAGGCGTTCGCGATCGACTGCTCGGTCGAGGCGTGATAGCTGCCGAAGGGCATGTCCGCGATCACCCAGGCGCCGTGGTTGCCGCGGGCGACGCAGGCGGTGTGGTACGCGATCTCCTCGGTCGTCACGGGCAGGGTGTCGGTGCGGCCCTGCACGACCATCCCGAGGGAGTCGCCGACCAGCAGCGCGTCGACGCCGGCCTCGTCCATCAGTCGCGCGAAACTCGCGTCGTAGCAGGTCAGGACCGCGATCTTCTCGCGCTCCCGATGCATCTGCGCGAGGCGCAGCAGCGTGGTCGGCTTGCGGCGGGACGCCGCGACGTCGGCGGGGTCGGACATCGGGCCATTCTCGCACGACCCGGCCGGGGTCAAAAGCCCTTCGGCGGGACCGGCAGGCCCTTCTCCCGGTAGATCGGCGCCATGATCGCGCCGATTCGCGGCAGCTCGTGCGAGTACCACAGGGCCCCCGCGAGACAGGCGACCCCGCTCGCGGCGACCGTGAGCGGGGCCCCGATGCGATCGGACAGTGCGCCGGCGAGCAGGCTCCCGAACGGCGCCGCGCCGAAGAACGCCATCGTGTAGTAGCTCATCACGCGTGCCCGCATCCCGTCCGGCACCAGCGACTGCAGGATCGTGTTGCACACCGCGGCGCTCTGCATCAGGCCGAAGCCGGCGAGCACCACCGTCGCGAGCGACAGCCACAGCGCGTGCGACAGGCCGAACAGCACGAGCCCGGTGCCGAGCAGCGCGGTCGCGCTGCGCAGCGTGCGCGTCAATCCGACCACCGAACGGCGCATCGCGAGGGCGAGCGCCGACAGCAGCGCGCCGAAGCCCGAGGCGGCCGAGAGAGCGCCGAGGGTGTGCGCGTCGCCGTGCAGCACCCGTGCCGCGAACACCGGCAGCAGCACCATGTACGGCCAGCCGACGAGGCTCTGGAAGAAGAACAGCCACAGCACGGTACGGATCGGCCGGAACTCGCGCACGTAGTTCCAGCCTTCGCGGATCTGCTCGAACAGCGGACCTGCGGGCGCCGCGTGCGCCGACGCCGGCAACCGCATCATCGCGAGCGATGCGATCACCGCGAAGTAGCTGACCCCGTCGATCAGGAAGCACCAGCCGACGCCGAGCGCCGCGATCACCGCACCCGCGACCGCGGGCCCGATCAGCCGGGTCGCGTTCACGACGGAGGAATTCACCGCGATCGCGTTGCCGAGGTCGTGTGGGTCGTCGACCATCTGCACGAGGAAGGACTGGCGCGCAGGCATGTCGAATGCGGCGATCAAGCCCTGCAGCGCCGCGAGCGCGAGGATCTCTTCGAGGGTGATCCGGTGCGTCAGCGTGAGCGCGGCCATCGCGAGCGACTGCGCGGCGGCTGCGGCCTGCGTCCACAGCAGCAATGCCCGCCGGTCGAGCCGCTCGACCCACGCACCCGCGAACGGGCCGAGCGCGAGCGCGACGATCTGGCCGGCGAAGCTCACGACCCCGAGGAGCAGTGCCGAGTGGGTCATCCGGTAGACGAGCCAGCTCGTCGCGAGCCGGGTCATCCAGGTGCCGATCAGCGAGATGCCCTGTCCGACGAAATACAGCTGGAAGTTGCGGTGGCGCAGGGCGCGCCAGGCGTGCGAGATCGAGGACGGGCGCGCGACCGCGCGACTCTCGGGGGTCGGCGTCCCGCTCATCCGCCGCGCGGCGATTCGCCGCCGCCGAGCGCGAGGTAGAGGAGTGCCGTGTCCTGCAGTCGCTGCGCACGCGCGCGCACGAGATCGAGTTCCGACTGATTGAGCTGGCGCTCGGCGTCGAGCACGCTGAGCACGCCGACCGCGCCCTCCCGGTAGCTCGTGCGCATCAGTGCGAGCGCGTCGGCCGCGGTGCGCCGCGCCGCGAGCTGCGCGCGGACCTCCGCGTCGTCGTTCGCGAGCGCGCGCAGCACGTCGGCGACCTGCGTGAACGCCTCGAGCACCGTGCGCCGATAATCGGCGAGCGATGCGTGGTAGGCGTCGACCGCCTCGCGACGGCGCGCGCGCAGCGTGCCACCGTCGAACAGCGGCGCGGTCAGGCCGGCCGCCATCGCCCACGCATTCCCGCCGGCATCGAACAGTCCACCCGGCGAGAGCGCCTGCTGGGTCGTGTTCGCCGACAGCGTGATCTGCGGATACAGGTTCGCGGTCGCGATCCCGATCGCCGCGCTCGCCGCGTGCAGCTCGGACTCGGCCGCGAGGATGTCCGGACGCGATCGCACCAGGCGTGAGGGCAGTGCGAGCGGCAGGTCCTTCGGCAGGCGCCAGTCGCCGAGCGTCATCGCCGGCGGCGGCGCCGCCGCCGGCGCGACGCCGGTCAGCATCGCGAGCGCGTGCGCGGCGACGCTCGCGCGCTGGCGCAGCGGCGGCAGCAAGGTCTCGTCGTGCGCGAGCTGGCTGCGCGCGCTGACGACGTCCGGGAGCGTCGCGGAGCCTGCGGCGCGCGCCTTCTCGACGAGCGCGAGATTCTCGCGGTCGTTCGCGACGATCCGCTCGATCACGCCGAGCTCGCTGCGCGCGGCGGAGATCGCGAGCGCGTGCGCGAACACGTTGCCGGTCACCGCGAGCCGGGTCGCCGCGAGCTCCTCGGCGCGGAATGCCGCGAGCGCCCGTTCGCGCTCCACGGTGCGCCGCTCGGCGCCGGCCAGATCGAGCACGTAGCTCACCTGCGGTCCGACGGTGTAGTAGGTGAACGGCGGGATCACGAAGTGGGTCGGGCCGAACAGCGAGACACCGTACTTCTGCCGACCGGCGACTCCGTTCAGCGATACCTGCGGCCAGAGCGCGCCGGCCGACGCGCGTTGTGCCTCGCGCGCGGCAGCGAGCGAGGCGCGAGCCGCCGCCAGCGTCTGGTTGTGCGCGAGCGCGGCCTGCATCGTCCGATCCAGCGGCGCGCAACCGAACGTCGTCCACCAGGCCGCCGGGATCGCCGATCCGGGCACGGTGCGCTGACTCGGCGTCGCGATCCGGTCGCCGTGCACGGTGAAGCTCGCGACCGCGGGCGGCGCCGGCGGCGTGAAATCCGGCCCCGCGGTGCAGGCGGCGAGCGCGAACGCGGCGCCGAGCGCGAGCGCCGCGGGGCGCTCGCGGCGGCTTGTACGGGAATCGGATCGGGGGGGGCGTCGCGGCATCACGGTCACTCCATCGCGGCGACCGTCTCGCCGCCCGCGGCGCGGCCTCCGCGCCGCATCAGCAGCAGGAACGGGATCAACGCGATCGTCATCCACATGATCAGCTTGAAATCGTCGACGTACGCGACCATCGACGCCTGCCGGGTGACCTCCGCGTTCAGCGCCGCGAGTCCGGCCTCGCTCGCCGCCGCGGCGCCGAGCGCCGGATTCGTCGCTGCGACGAACGGGGTGAGGTGCGCGACGAGACTCGAGTGCACGGCCTGGGTGTTGCGCGTGAGCAGGGTCTGTACCGCGGAGATCCCGATGCTGCTGCCGAGGTTGCGCAGCAGATTGAAGAATGCGGTGCCCTCGGTGCGGAAGCGCTCGGGCAGGGTCGCGAACGCCGCCGTGCTGAGCGGCACATAGACGAAGCCGACGCCGAAGCCTTGCAGGATCCCGGACACGATGATCGGCCGGCTGTTCATCGTCAGCGAGAACTGCGTCATCTGCCACGCCGAGA
>JAJXYU010000126.1 GCA_021780395.1 Pseudomonadota bacterium | reverse complement strand
ACGCGGAATCGGCCGGTAGTTCGGCGCTGCCGGCGCGCCGGGCCGGGACGGCGCCGGGTAATACCGCTGCATCGGCGCACCCGGCGCGGGATAGTTGCGCCCAGGATGCGCCTGGTACGGCGCCGGGCCGCCGTTGCGGGGCGGTATCACCGCGCCGCGCGCCGGGACCGCGTGCGGCGACGTGAACGCCTGCGGACGCGGGGTCGCCGCCACCGGGGGTCGGCCCCCGTTGAAGCGCACGAACTGGGCTTTGTCGCGGCTCGCCGCGCGCACCTGGTCGAGCTGCATGCGGGTCGCGCCGCGGAAGCGCGCCTGCCGGGCCGCGATCTGATCCGCGGGCGTCGGGGCGGCGCGCACGCCGCCCGGCCCGCCGACATAGCTCACCCGCTGGTTCACGACGGTGTTGTTGATCACCGTGTTGTTGATCACGGTGTTGTTGTAATAAGTGTTGCGAACCACGTTCACGTTCACGTTCGAGACCGCCCGGTTGTACTCGAACCGGTCGCGGTCCCAGCGCCCGCCGACGAAACCGGCGCCGAAATAACCGCCGCCGTAATTGATTCCGCCGTAGAAACCCACCCGGGGTCCCCAGTATCCCTCGTGGAACAGGAACACGCCGCCGCCCCATCCCCAGTAACCCGGTGTCCACAGCAAACCGACCGCGGGCGGCAACACCCAGGTGCCCGGCACCCAGAAGTATCCTTCGGGCCCATACGCCCAATAGCCCGGGGTCCAGAGGTAGCCGGGGGCCGGACAGGGCGGCTGCTCGTAGACCGGCAGCGGCGGCGGCGCGATCGTCGCCTGGACATAGACCTGACCGCCGCCGTAATCACCCCCGCCGCCGGAGTTGTCGACCGGTCCGTTCGCCTGTGGATTCTGCCCATCGTAGCCGGTCGCGCTCGGCGGATACCCGGAACCGGAATAAGGATTGGCCGACTGATAGGGATTGTATGGCTCGCTGACGACACAAGCACCGAGCGTCGCCGTTGCCGCGAGCAGCACCGCGATGCGCCAGGTCGCGCGCACCGGGTCGATCGAGCGACGTGCCGTGAAAGCTGGCTTGGACATGGCGGTAAGCTTCCTCTGATTTGCTGTCGTGATGCTCATTCAACGCGCCGCGCGACGCGGCGACCAGTCCTATTACGCAAACGTAACCCCGTCGACTCGCATCGGCGCCGATCAGGGCGTCAATGCACCGACGCGGGCGGCGCGGCGACGAGCGCCGCGCGCAATTCCGCGAGCTTCGACTTCACCACCGCGGCGTTGTCCGGTCCCATCCGGATCAGGATCTTCTGGCCCGCCGACAACGCCTCGAGCGCCGGATCCGCGAAATGGTACTGCACGTGCGGCTGCACGAGATCGACCGGCCCGGCGGGCTGGGGCGTCGCGAGCAACTGGTCGATCACCGTCACCAGGCGATCGTTGAAATACCCGTTCGGATAGCCGAGGTCCTGATAGGCGTCCTGGAACAGCGGGTAGAAGCGAAAGTAAACCCGCGCGAGCGAACGCATGTCGATCGCGCGCAGCGCGTCGACCATCGGCGTATAGCGCGCATAGTTGCGCGGATCGAGCGTCGCGTGCGCACCCTCGCCGCTCGCGACGAAGCCGCCCGCCGGCGTCGTGACCGGCAAGCGATCGTACGGGAGCTTCCGGCGCGGCAGGTTGTCGACCGTGACGACGATCCGCCGGATGAGATCCTCCGGCACCAGGAACCGCTTCAGCGCGTCCGCGCCGACGATGCCCGCGAGCGCCGCACGCAGCGCTCCGTCACTCGCGTCGAGCGCAGGCAGTGCCGACGACGCGGCTGCGGATGCCGCGGGCGGCGTGCCGGGCACCGGATGCTCGATCGCCGGTGCGGGTGCGGGTGTCGCCGCCGGCATCGGCGCCGGCGCGACGGTCGCGGGCGCGGGCGCGGGTAGCGGTGGCCGCCGCTCGACGAGGTAATAACCCACGCCGGCGCCGAGGATCAGTATCGTCGCGATGATCGGCAACAGGGGTCTGTTCAGCATCGCAAGGGCTCCGGTGAACGTGGGCGGCGCCATCGGCGGCGTGGGTCCGATGATAGTCCGGACCGTGCGTCCGCGGATAGCGGCCCGCTATGGCGTCCGCGGCCGCAGATCGAGCTCATGCCGCTTGTAATCGATGACCAGCTGGTCGAGCGTGCCGAGCGCATCCATGCCGATCAGGATCGCCGGCCGGTGGCGCAGGTGCCAATGGTCGAAGATCATCAGATTCGAGTAGGTGATGTACGGATCGCGGATCCGGATCGACCCGAGGTCGATGACCGGCGTCGCGATCATCTCGCCGGTCTGCACCGCGCGCGTCGCCCCTTCGATGCTGTCGGGCCGCGACCGCGGACGGAACCAGGGATGCCTCAACGCGTCGCGCAACGCATCGTTCGCGATCGTCAACTCGCCGCCGGTGTCGATGATCGCCTTCGTGCGCACGCCGCCGACCCGGGCATCGACGATGATCGGCGTCTGCAGGTTCGGCTGGAAATGCAGCGTCTCGAAATGACGCGACCGAAATCGTCCATGGGAGTACGTGATCGTGATGAGATCGTGCCGGAAGTCGATGAAGATCCGTTTGTCGGCGAGCCCCGCGGTACCAAGGATCCCGTCGGCGCCTCCGAATGCGTCGGGCAGGATCGGCACGATCGCGCCGGCGACGGTCAAGTCGCCGATCGCCAGGTAAGCGAGTCGCACGGTCGGCACCGTCGCGACGCCGGTCACGCCGCGCAGCAACACCGGCGGCGTGCGATCGCGCGGCAGGTGCAGGATCGACGCGAACGTCGCGGTCACGCCGGATTGCGTCGCACCCGTGTCGAGCACGAGCCGAAACGGTCCCTGGCCGTCGATGTAGACCGGCGCCCAGATCCGCCCGATGCTGTCGCGACGGGTCGGGGCGACGAACCGCGGCCCGGTCGCGTGCACGATGATCGGGGTGAGCGCGGTGCTCTCGTCCGCGGCCGCGCCGGCGGCCGGCGGCGCGCTCGCCGGAGCCGGAACCGGTGCCGCCGTCGCTCCGGTCGCGGCGAGCGTGATCGCGGCGAGCGCGGCGGCGCACATCGTGGATCGGATCGGCAAGGCGGCGAACTCGCGCATCGTCGAAAGCCCCCCTCCCGCGACGCCCCTGGCGCACCCTGGATCGTCGCGACCGGTCGCGTCCGCGACGGGACAGGTCGCGTCCGAAGAATAGCACCGCGGCGAATCGCGAGACGATCGCGTTGCGAGGCCCCGATGCGAATCTTTCAGGTTATGATTATCGGTTGAACGTACCCCGAGCCAGAGAATGACCACGCCAGCACCGACACGCCTGAATTCGAACCGATCCGAGCCCGCCGATCTCGACGCCGCGGCGCGTGCGACCACGCTCGCAGCCTGCGCGCGCCTCAAGGACTCTCCGGGCGCGCTGCTGCCGATCCTGCACGCGATCCAGGATGCGCTGTCCTACGTGCCGGCGGCGGCGGTTCCGCTGATCGCGCAGGAACTGAACCTGTCGCGCGCCGAAGTGCACGGCGTGCTGAGCTTCTATCATTATTTCCGGACCGCGAAACCCGGCCGCCGCGTGCTCAGGATCTGTCGCGCCGAAGCGTGCCAGTCGGTCGGCGCCGCCGCGCTCGAAGAACACGCGAAGCGCCACCTCGGTGTGGACTGGCACGGCACGACCGCGGACGGCGCGATCACCCTCGAAGCGGTCTACTGCCTCGGCAATTGCGCGCTCGGCCCGTCGGTGATGATCGACGACGCGATCGAGGGTCGCGTCGACGCGCGGCGATTCGACGAGATCGTCGCGCGCGCGAGGAGCGGGCGATGAGCGCCCCGGGCATCGTGTACGTGCCCGCGGACTCATCCGCGGTCGCGGTCGGCGCCGACGCGGTCGCCGCCGCGATCCACGCGGAGGCCGCGCGTCGTGGCGCGCCGGTTCGCATCGTGCGCAACGGGTCGCGCGGATTGCTGTGGCTCGAGCCGCTGGTCGAGGCGGACACGCCGGCCGGGCGCATCGCGTACGGACCGGTCGCCCCGGGCGACGTCGCCGGCCTGTTCGACGCCGGCTTCCTCGGCGGCGGCGCGCACCGGCTGTGCCTCGGTCCGACGGCGCAGATCCCCTACCTCAAGCAGCAGGAGCGACTCACCTTCGCGCGCGTCGGGCTGACCGATCCGCTCGACCTGGACGCGTACCGCGCGCACGGCGGCTATCGCGGCCTCGACATCGCGCTCGAACTCGAGCCCGGCGAGATCGTCGAGCGGGTGACGGCCTCCGGACTGCGCGGCCGCGGCGGCGCGGCGTTCCCGGCCGGGATCAAGTGGAAGACCGCGCTCGACGCGGCGGCCGACCGCAAATACGTGGTCTGCAATGCCGACGAAGGCGATTCCGGCACGTTCTCCGATCGCATGCTGATGGAGGGCGATCCGTACGCGCTGATCGAGGGGATGACGATCGCCGGCCTCGCGACCGGCGCGACCCAGGGCTACATCTACCTGCGCTTCGAATACCCGCACGCGCGGCGTGCGCTCGAGCGCGCGATCGACATCGCGCGCGAGCGCGGCCATCTCGGCGCGAACCTGCGCGGCACCGGCCGGCGGTTCGACCTCGACGTGCGGATCGGCGCCGGCGCGTACATCTGCGGCGAGGAGACCTCGCTCCTCGAGTCGCTCGAGGGCAAGCGCGGCCAGGTGCGCTTCAAGCCGCCGTTGCCCGCGATCAGCGGGCTGTTCGGCAAGCCGACGGTGATCAACAACGTGATCACGCTCGCCTCGGTGCCGATCATCCTGGACCGGGGCGCGGACTATTACCGGAATTTCGGGCTGGGTCGCTCGCGCGGGACGCTGCCGATCCAGCTCACCGGCAACATCCGGCGCGGCGGTCTCGTCGAGAAGGCGTTCGGCACGACCCTGCGCGAACTGCTGTACGAGTTCGGCGGCGGGAGCCTCTCCGGGCGCCCGATCCGCGCGGTCCAGGTCGGCGGCCCGCTCGGCGCGTACCTGCCGGAGAGCCAGTTCGACACGAAGATCGACTACGAGGCGTTCGCGTCGATCGGCGGGATGCTCGGCCACGGCGGCATCGTCGTGTTCGACGACACCGTCGACATGGCCGCCCAGGCGCGCTACGCGCTGGAGTTCTGCGCGATCGAATCCTGCGGCAAGTGCACCCCGTGCCGCATCGGCTCGACGCGCGGCGTCGAGGTGATCGACCGGCTGCGCGCGGGCGTGGAGCCCGCGAAACAGGAGGCGCTGCTGCGCGATCTGTGCGACACGATGGTCGACGGCTCGCTGTGCGCGCTCGGCGGCTTGACGCCCTATCCGGTCCGCTCCGCGTTGAACCATTTCCCCGAAGATTTCCGCAAACCGGCCGCGGCCCGCCGCGGCTAGGCATTCCCAGAGGATCAGCCATGTATTCCATCGTCGAACAGGATCTCGGGACCCCGGCGAGCACCGCCACGAAGCCGGTGACGCTCACGATCGACGGCGTCGAGGTCACCGTGCCCGAGGGCACGTCGGTGATGCGAGCCGCGGCGATCGTGGGCACGAAGATTCCGAAGCTCTGCGCGACCGAACAGCTCGAGCCGTTCGGTTCCTGCCGCTTGTGCCTGGTGCAGATCGAGGGCGTGAAGGGCCTGCCCGCGTCGTGCACGACGCCGGTCGCGCCCGGCATGAAGGTCGCCACGCAGAACGAGCGGCTCGCGAAGGTCCGCCGCGGGGTGATGGAGCTCTACATCTCCGACCATCCGCTCGACTGCCTGACCTGCCCCGCGAACGGCCACTGCGAGCTGCAGGACATGGCGGGCGCGGTGGGGCTGCGCGAGGTGCGTTACGGCTACGAGGGCGGGAATCACCTCGACGCCAAGCCGGATACCAGCAACCCATACTTCACCTTCGATCCGGCGAAGTGCATCGTCTGCTCCCGCTGCGTGCGCGCCTGCGAGGAACGCCAGGGCACGTTCGCGCTCACGATCGAGGGACGCGGCTTCGACTCCAAGGTCGCGGCAAGCCAGGGCGAGACGTTCCTGGACTCCGAGTGCGTGTCCTGTGGCGCGTGCGTGCAGGCCTGCCCGACCGCGACGCTCTCGGAGAACACCCTGATCGCGAAGGGTCAGGCCGAGCACAGCGTCGTGACGACCTGCGCGTACTGCGGTGTCGGCTGCTCGTTCCGCGCGGAGATGCGCGGCGAGGAGATCGTGCGGATGGTTCCGAACAAGGACGGGCACGCGAACCACGGCCATTCCTGCGTGAAAGGCCGGTTCGCGATCGGCTACGCGACGCACCCCGACCGGATCGTGAAGCCGATGATCCGCGCCAAGGTGAGCGATCCGTGGCGCGAGGTGAGCTGGGACGAGGCGATCGCGTACGCGGCCTCGGAGCTCAAGCGTATCCAGCGCAAGTACGGCCGGGATTCGATCGGCGGCATCACCTCCTCCCGCTGCACGAACGAGGAGACCTACCTCGTGCAGAAGCTGGTCCGGGCGGGCTTCGGCAACAACAACGTCGACACCTGCGCGCGCGTCTGCCATTCGCCGACCGGCTACGGGCTGAAGAACACGCTCGGCGAGTCGGCCGGCACCCAGAGCTTCGACTCGGTGATGCAGGCCGACGTGATCTTCGTGATCGGCGCGAACCCGACCGACGCCCACCCGGTGTTCGGCTCGCAGATGAAGCGGCGGCTGCGCGAGGGCGCGCAGCTGATCGTCGCCGATCCGCGGCGGATCGACCTCGTGCGCACCCCGCACATCGCCGCCGCCCACCATCTGCAGTTGCGCCCGGGCACGAACGTGGCGCTGCTGAACAGCCTCGCGCACGTCGTCGTGACCGAGGGGCTGGTCGACGAGGCGTTCGTGCGGGCGCGCTGCGAGGCGCCGGCGTTCGAGAAATGGCGGCGGTTCGTCGCCGAGGAGCGCAACTCCCCGGAGGCGATGGCGGCCGTGACCGGCGTTCCCGCCGCCGCGGTGCGCGCAGCGGCGCGCCTGTACGCGGAGGCTGGCAACGCGGCGATCTATTACGGCCTCGGCGTGACCGAACACAGCCAGGGCTCGACCGCGGTCATGGCGATCGCGAACCTCGCGATGGCGACCGGCAACCTCGGGCGCGAAGGCGTCGGCGTGAATCCGCTGCGCGGCCAGAACAACGTCCAGGGCTCCTGCGACATGGGTTCGTTCCCGCACGAGTTCCCGGGCTACCGGCACGTGAGCGACGACGCGGTGCGCGGCGCGTTCGAACGCGCCTGGGGCGTGAGCCTGCAGAACGAGCCAGGGCTGCGGATCCCGAACATGTTCGAGGCGGCGCTGGACGGCGAGTTCAAGGCGCTCTACGTCGAGGGCGAGGACATCGCCCAGTCGGATCCGAACACCCAGCACGTGACCGCCGCGCTCGGCGCGATGGAATGCGTGATCGTCCAGGACCTGTTCCTGAACGAGACCGCGAAGTTCGCGCACGTGTTCCTGCCCGGCTCGACCTTCCTCGAGAAGGACGGCACGTTCACCAACGCCGAGCGCCGGGTCTCCCGCGTGCGCAAGGTCATGGAGCCGAAGAACGGGTACGCCGACTGGCAGGTGACCCAGCTGCTCTCCAACGCGATGGGCTACCCGATGAACTACGAGCACCCGTCGCAGATCATGGAGGAGATCGCGCGCCTCACGCCGACCTTCACCGGGATGAGCTTCGAGAAGATCGACCGGCTCGGCAGCGTGCAGTGGCCGTGCAACGACGCGCACCCGGAAGGCACGCCGACGATGCATGTGGACGAGTTCGTCCGCGGCAAGGGCCGCTTCCTCGTGACCGAGTACGTGCCGACGGACGAGAAGGTGACGCAGCGCTATCCGCTGCTGCTCACGACCGGCCGGATCCTCTCCCAATACAACGTCGGCGCGCAGACGCGGCGCACGCCGAACGTCCAGTGGCACGACGAGGACCGCCTCGAGATCCATCCGCACGACGCCGAGGAACGCGGCATCGCGGACGGCGACTGGGTCGGCATCGCGAGCCGCTCCGGTGAAACCGTGCTTCGCGCGATCATCACGGAGCGCGTACAGCCCGGGGTCGTCTACACGACGTTCCACTTCCCGGACTGCGGCACGAACGTGATCACGACCGACAATTCGGACTGGGCGACGAACTGTCCGGAATACAAGGTCACCGCGGTGCAGGTCACGCGGGTGAGCCAGCCTTCGGAGTGGCAGCGGCGCTTCCGGGAGCAGCGCGAGACGCAGGCGACGCTGTTGCGTGGTGCGGACGTGTTCGTGACGAAGTGATGCCGACATGAGCGACGATCATCTGATCAAGATGGCGAACGACATTGCCGCGTTCTTCCACGGCGAGTCGGACCGCGAGGAAGCGGTCGGCGGCATCGTGAACCACATCCAGAAGTTCTGGACGCGGCGGATGCGCGAACGGCTCGTCGAGCGCGTGCGGTCGGGCGAGGGCGGCTTCGCCGATCTCGCGCTCGAGGCCGCGCGCCGCATCGCGGCGGCCGGATCGGCGGCGCCCGGGTCGGGGTCGGCGGGGCCCGGCCCCTAGACCGTCAGCACGATCTTGCCGACGTGCGCCGATGATTCCATCAACCGATGGGCGGCGGCGGCCTCGGCGAGCGGGAACGTCGCGTGTACCAGCGGCCGGACCTTGCCGGCGGCGAGCAGCGGCCACACCTGACGGCGCAGGCCCTCGGCGATCGCCGCCTTCTGGGCGACCGTGCGCGGCCGCAGCGTCGAGCCGGTGAGCAGCAGGCGCTTGCGCATCAGCAGACCGAAGTCGACCTCCGCGCGTTCCCCGCCCTGCAGGCCGATGACGACGATCCGTGCGTCCATCGCCGCCGCGGCGAGATTGCGCGCGACGTACGGGCCCGCGACCATGTCGAGGATCAGGTCGGCGCCGCGGCTCTGCGTTTCCTGAGCGACCACGGCGACGAAGTCCTCGGTCTTGTAGTCGATGCCGCGCGCGGCGCCGATCCGCTCGCAGGCGCGCGCCTTCGACGCGCTCCCCGCGGTCGCGAGCACGCGCGCGCCGAACGCCGTCGCGAGCTGGATCGCGACCGTGCCGATCCCGCTGGTGCCGCCGTGGACCAGCACGGTGTCGCCCGCCTTGCAGCCGCCGCGCTCGAACAGGTTCGTCCAGACCGTGAAGAAGGTCTCCGGCAGCGCCGCCGCCTCGACGACGCCGAGCCCCGCCGGAATCGCGAGGCACAGCGGCGCCGCGGCGACCGCGTACTCGGCATACCCGCCGCCCGCGAGCAGCGCAGTGACGCGATCGCCGGGCGCGAGACCGGTGACCCCGTCGCCGAGCGCGACGACCTCGCCGGCGACCTCGAGTCCGAGGATCTCCGAGGCGCCGGGCGGCGGCGGATAGGCGCCGCGCCGCTGCAGCACGTCGGGCCGGTTCACCCCGGCCGCCGCGACGCGCAACAACACCTCGCCGGCGCCCGGTCGCGGGACCGGGCGCGTCGCGAGCACCATCTGCTCCGGCCCACCCGGCGCCTTCACGTCGATCACCGACATCGTCGAGGGCAGCTGCGGCATACGGATCTCCAGTGGGGGACATGCGGCTCGCACCGCCGGGCAGACCGGCATCGCTTGCGGTGCGCACGACGAAGTATATGCTCTGCACACGCTTTTTCCCGCAGGAGTACCGCCGCGATGAACTCGAACGCCCCCACCCCGCCCGCCTCGACCGCCCCGAAGCTGCCCGCCCATCCGGTGCTCGCGGGACAGAAGGCGCTCGTGACCGGCGCGAATTCCGGCATCGGCCGCGCGATCGCGATCGCGCTCGGCGCGGCCGGCGCCGACGTCGTCGTGAACTACGTCGTCGGCGACGACGCCGCGCGCGCGGTCGTCGACGAGATCCGCGGCCACGGCGTGAACGCGGTCGCGATCAAGGCCGACGTCTCCTCGGAAGCCGAGGTGGATCGGATGTTCGCCGAGGCGATCCGCGGGTTCGGCACGATCGACATCCTGGTCGCGAACGCGGGGCTCCAACGCGACGCGGCGTTCCACGAGATGACGATCGAGCAGTGGAACACGGTGATCAACATCAACCTGACCGGCCAGTTCCTGTGTTCACGCGCGGCGATTCGCGAGTTCATGCGCCGCGGCGTGGTCCCGTCGGTCTCGTGCGCGGCCGGCAAGATCATCTGCATGAGCTCCGTGCATCAGACGATCCCGTGGGGCGGCCACGCGAACTACGCGACCTCGAAGGGGGGCATCAAGCTGCTGATGGAGAGCCTCGCGCAGGAGGTCGCCCCGTTGCGGATCCGGGTGAACGGCATCGCGCCGGGCGCGATCCGCACGCCGATCAACACCACGGCGTGGGACACGCCGGCGGCATACGCCCGGCTGATGACGCTCGTGCCCTACGGGCGCATCGGCGAGCCCGAGGACATCGCGCGCGCGGCGGTGTGGCTCGCGTCGGATCACTCCGACTACGTCGTCGGCACGACGCTCTACGTGGACGGCGGCATGACGCTCTATCCGGGCTTCGCGACCGGCGGTTGACGGTGCAGG
>JAJXYU010000105.1 GCA_021780395.1 Pseudomonadota bacterium | reverse complement strand
ACAGCGCGCGGCGGAGCAAGCCGCGGCGGCGGCGAAGCGCGAAGCCGCCGCGAAGACCGAGCGGGTCGCGGCGCTGCAAGCGAAGCGCGCGGCCGCCGTGCAGGCGAAACGCGAGGCGGCGGCCGAGGCGAAGCGGGAAGCGGTTGCGCAAGCGAAGCGGGAGGCGGTTGCGCAAGCGAAGCGGGAAGCGGCCGCGGAAGCGAAGCAGGCGGCGGCGGCCGCAGCGGCTGCGAAGCGCAAGGCGGCGGCACGCGCGGCGATGCAGGCCGAGCTCCGCCAGCAGATCCAGGCCGAGGAGCGCGCCGACGCGATCGCGGCGGGCCCGCTCGCGGACGCTTACCGGGCGGCGCTGCAAAGCCGGATCGTGCAGGCCTGGATCAAGCCGCCGGCCGCGAAGCCCGGGATCGATTGCCTCGTGCGCGTGACCCAGGTCCCCGGCGGCGAGGTCACCCGCGCGCAGGTCACGCAGTGCAATGGCGACGCCGCCGTGCGTCAGTCGATCGAGAACGCGGTCTATCGCGCGTCGCCGCTGCCGACGCCGCCGGATCCGTCCCTGTTCCACCGAACCCTGATCCTCGAGTTCAAACCCGATGAATGACACCGCTCGATCGTTGCTGTTGACCGTGTGCTGCGCGCTCGGCGTGTTCGCGTTCGGCGCGCGCGCCCACGCGGCGTTCGTCGTGCAGATCACCCGCGGGCAAACCGTCGCGATCCCGATCGCGATCGTCCCGTTCGCCGCGAACGCCGGCGCACCCGCGTTCGACGTGGCCGCGGTGGTCTCGCACGATCTCGACGGGAGTGCCCGCTTCAAGTCGATGGACCGCAAGGACATGATCGACCTGCCGCACACCGGTGCCCAGATCGTGTTCGACGACTGGAAGCGCCTGAACGTCGACTACGTCCTGGTCGGGAGCCTGAGCCGCCCGGCGCCGGGTCGCGTCGACGTGTCCTTCGAGCTGTACAACGTGCTCACGCAGCAGCGCCTGCTCGGCTACCAGATCCACACCGACGATGCGGGCCTGCGGCTCGCATCGCACCAGATCTCCGACAAGGTGTTCGAGGCCATCCTCGGGATCCGCGGCGCGTTCGCGACCCGGATCGCGTACGTGCTGGTGCTCGGCAAGATTCCGCACCAGACCTTCCAGCTGGTCGTCGCCGACGCCGACGGCGAGAATCCGCAGGTGGTGATGCAGTCGGGCGAGCCGCTGATGTCGCCGGCGTGGTCGCCGGACGGCAAGCAGCTCGCCTACGTGTCGTTCGAGGACAAGCTCCCGTCGATCTACGTGCAGACCTTGAAGACCGGCGCACGGCAGCTGGTGTCGGCGACCGCCGGGGTGAACCAGGCGCCGGCGTGGTCGCCGCACGGCCATCGCCTCGCGGTCACGCTGTCGAACCGCGCCGGGAACCTCGACGTGTTCGTGCGGGACCTCGCGACCCACGCGCTCACCCGGATCACCCACAATCCGGGCATCGACACCGAGCCGCAGTGGGCGCCGGACGGCAACAGCCTGTATTTCACGTCGGATCGCGACGGCGGTCCGCAGATCTTCGAGGTCTCGCTCACGCCCGGCAGCCGGCCGCGCCGCATCACGTTCCAGGGCTCGTATAATGCCCGTCCGCGGCTGTCGCCCGACGGATCGCATCTCGCGTTCGTGACCCGCGTCGGCGGGGATTTCCGGATCGCGACGCTCGACCTCGAGGGCAACGGCGGGATGCGGGTGCTCACGCACGGCGTGTTCGACGAATCGCCGAGCTATGCGCCGAACGGCGCCGAGATCATCTACGCGACCCATCAGCACGGTCGCGGGGTGCTCGCGCTCGTGAGCACCGACGGGCGGGTCCAGCAGACCCTGGTCTCGCCCGAGGGAGACGTGGAGGAACCGGTCTGGGGGCCGTACGGCAGCGAGTGAGCGGACGAGGCCGCTCGGCGCGTCGGCCGCCGACGAGTGTCGAGGAACAGTCGAATAACCTTGGATGGAGATTCCGATGAAGCGATTGACGGCGATTACCCTGATGTTGACCGGCGCGCTCGCGCTGGCCGGATGCCACGGCAAGACGGCGGTCAAGGGCCAGCCGACTTCGGCGACCGAAGTCCCGGCGGGCGCGACGACCGGCGGCGCGGGCGGCGCCGGCACGTCGATGACCCCGATGAACGGCGCGAACGGCGGGTCGCTCCAGGCGGTCGCCCAGAACGGCAACAACGTCCCGCGCGAGCAGCGCACGATCTACTTCGACTTCGACAAGTCCGAGATCCAGCCGAAGTACGAGCCGATCATCGCCGCGCACGCCCAGACGCTGATCGCGAACCCCGGTCTTCGAATCCGGCTCGAGGGCAACACCGACGATCGCGGGAGCCGCGAGTACAACATCGGGCTCGGCGAGCGCCGCGCGCAGGCGGTCCGCCGTGCGCTGATGCTCCAGGGCGTTGCGGATTCGCAGATCGAGACCGTGAGCTACGGCGCCGAGCGACCCGCGGTCGAGGGCGACAACCCCGAGGCCTGGGCGATGAACCGGCGCGTCGACATGGTCTACCTGCCGTGACGCGGCGCGCAGCCACGGCGGCTCTCGTCGCCTGCGCGGGCGCTGCCGCGCTCGCGGGCTGCGCGACCTCGCCGCCGCAACCCGACCCGGTGCAGCTCCAGCTCGCCGATCTCGGGACGCGGCTCACGCGCGTCGAGCGCGTGGTCGACAACCGCAGTCTCCTCGA
>JAJXYU010000070.1:322-10568 GCA_021780395.1 Pseudomonadota bacterium | reverse complement strand
CGGCCGCGGCGCATCGCGCCGGCCGCGGCGCATCGCGCCGACCCCGCGGCGACGCGCGCCGCACGGGGCGAGGCAAGGGAAAGCGGACCGGCCGAATTATTTGACTAAATTTCACCAAAAAGTCATCTTTGCCGCAAAATCCAACCGTCGCCGACGCCGCGCGCCGACGCCCCGAACCCTGGCCAAGGAGTGAGCATGGAATTCAAAGCGATCACCGATCCCCGGGCGCGCGCAGCGACCGCCTGCGCGGTCATCGGCATGCACGAGGACGGTGCACTCGGCCCGGCCGGCCAGCTCGTCGATCAGCGGATCGGCGGTGCCGCGGCGCGCCTGTTCGCGTCCAAGGACTTCGCGGCGAAGCTCGGTGACACGCTGCTGCTCAGCCGCACCGGCCACGAGGGTCCGGCACGCGTGCTGCTCGTCGGGCTCGGCGCGCGCAAGAAGTTCGACCGCCGGCAATACCGCAAGGCGGCGCAGGCGGCAGCGCAGGCGCTGCTGAAGACCGGCGCGACGGATGCGGTCGTGTATCTCGCGGTCGACGCCGGCACCGACCTCGCGCTCGACGCCTACCGCCGCGCCCGCGGGATCGCGGAGACTTTCCGCGCGCAAGGCTACCGGATACCGGATCTCAAGACCGGCCCGAAGCCGAAGCCGCCGCGCCTGCGCGAGGTCCGGATCGCGACCGGCGGCGCGGGCGATGCGCGCCACGCGCAACGCGGGCTCGACGACGGCGTCGCGGTCGCCGACGGCGTCGCGTTCGCACGCGACCTCGCGAACCTGCCGCCGAACGTCTGCACGCCGACCCATCTCGGCGTGCGTGCGCAATCGATGCGCGAGTTGCGCGGCGTGAAGGTCACGGTGCTCGGCGAACGGCAGATCAAGGCGCTCAAGATGGGCGCGTTCCTCGCGGTCGCCCAGGGTTCGACCGAGCCGCCGCGGCTGATCGTCTGCGAATATCGGGGTGCGCCGCGCGCGCAGGCCCCGCTCTGCCTGGTCGGCAAGGGGATCACCTTCGATTCCGGCGGCATCTCGCTGAAGGATCCGCCGGCGATGGACGAGATGAAGTTCGACATGTGCGGCGCGGCGACCGTGCTCGGCGCGTTCCGCACGGCCGCGCACCTGCGGCTGCCGATCAACCTCGTCGCGATCGTGCCGACCTGCGAGAACATGCCGGCGGGCAACGCGGTGAAGCCGGCCGACGTCGTCACGACGATGTCCGGTCAGACGGTGGAGGTGTTGAACACCGATGCGGAGGGACGGCTGATCCTCTGCGACGCGCTCACCTACAGCCGCCGCTTCAAGCCGGCCGCGGTGATCGACGTGGCAACCTTGACGGGCGCCTGCGTGATCGCGCTCGGCAACCACTACAGCGGCCTGATGAGCAACGACGACGCGCTCGCCGCCGAGATCGCCGCCGCGGGTCAGCGGGCCGACGACCGCGCTTGGCACCTGCCGATCGGCGAGGAGTACGTCGACCAGCTCAAGAGCAATTTCGCCGACGTCGCGAACGTCGGCGGCCGGGAGGGCGGCGCGTGCACCGCGGCCGCGTATCTCTCGAAGTTCACCACGGACCTGAAGTGGGCCCATCTGGACATCGCCGGCACCGCCTGGCTGAGCGGCGCGCAGAAGGGCAGCACCGGCCGCCCGGTGCCCTTGCTCGTCGACTTCCTGCTCGAGCGCGCCCGGACGAAATGACCGGGCGCGTCGACTTCTACGTGCTCGATCGGGAGGACGCGCGGCAGCGGATGGTCGTCGCGTGCCGCCTCGCGGAGAAGGCGTACCTGCGCGACCTGCGCGCACTGCTGCTCGCGGAATCGGCCGGCGAGGCCGAAGCCCTCGACGCGCTGCTGTGGACGTTCGCCGATCAGTCGTTCGTCCCGCACGGCCTCGTCGTGGACGGCAGCGCCGCCGACCCGTCCGCGCCGGTGCAATTGACCGTGGACGCGGCGCGCGCGCCGGACGCGGACCTGCTGGTGAACCTGAGTGATCGGATTCCGGACGGCTTCGAGCGCTATCCGCGGATCGCCGAGATCGTCGATGCCGAGCCGGGCCGGCGGGAACGCGCGCGCGAGCGTTTCAAGCACTATCGCGAGCACGGCGTCGTCGTCGAGACGCACCGCCTGCCCGATGGCGCCGAGGCTTGACCCGGGTGCCGCCGCGATGAGCAACGACCTCGAGGACACCGGCGAGATCCCGATCCTGACCGACGTGGTGTTCGACGGCGAGCCCGGGGGGTCGTCGCAGGCCGCGGCGACCGCGATCCTCACCGAAGTGCTGAAGCTCGCCGACTCGCTGCTGCACCAGGCCGCGAAGGACATCGAGGCGACGCTGTTCGAGAACGTCTACGACCGTCTGCGGGCGCAGTTGCCGGAGATCGTGGATCGGGTGCTCCGCGCGCACGGCGCGCACGACGGCACGGAGTCCGACCGCGCCGATTGAGCGCCGCCGGCTATAATCGGCGGATGGACAAAGCGTACTCACCCGCCGCGATCGAGTCGCGGATCTACGCCCGTTGGGAATCGCTCGGCGCGTTCTCGCCGAGCGGCGTCGGGCCCGCGTATTCGATCGTGATCCCGCCGCCGAACGTGACCGGCACGCTGCACATGGGTCACGCGTTCCAGGACACGGTGATGGACGCGCTGATCCGCCATCGGCGGATGCAGGGCTTCGACACGCTGTGGCAACCCGGCACCGATCACGCCGGCATCGCGACGCAGATGGTCGTCGAGCGCCTGCTGAACGCCGAGGGCAGCAGTCGGGTCGCGCTCGGCCGCGACGCGTTCGTCGAACGCGTCTGGGACTGGAAACGGCATTCCGGCGACACGATCTCCCGGCAGATGCGCCGGCTCGGGGCGTCGGTCGACTGGAGCCGCGACCGTTTCACGATGGACCCGGCGCTGTCGCGCGCGGTCGCCGAGGTGTTCGTCCGGCTCTACCGCGAGGGCTTGATCTATCGCGGCAAGCGGCTCGTGAACTGGGATCCGGTCCTCAAGACCGCTCTCTCGGACCTCGAGGTGGTCGCCGAGCCGGAACAGGGCCACCTGTGGCATCTGCGCTATCCGCTCGCCGACGGCCCGGGCCACCTCGTGGTCGCGACGACCCGTCCCGAGACGATGCTCGGCGACACCGCGGTCGCGGTCCACCCCGACGACGAACGCTACCGCGCGCTGATCGGCCGGCGCGTGCGACTCCCGCTCGCCGGGCGCGAGATCCCGGTGATCGCCGACGCGACCGTGGACCCCGCGTTCGGCAGCGGCTGCGTGAAGATCACGCCTGCGCACGACTTCAACGACTACGAGGTCGGCGAGCGCCACGGCTTGGCGCGGATCAACGTGCTCACGCCGGAAGCCCGGCTCACCGACGACGTGCCAGCGCGCTACCGCGGCCTCGATCGATTCGAGGCGCGCGCGCGGATCGTCGCCGACCTCGAGGCGGAGGGACTCCTCGAACGGATCGAGGCGCATCAATCGATGGTTCCGCGCGGCGACCGCAGCCACACGATCCTCGAGCCGCTGCTCACCGACCAGTGGTTCGTGCGGGTGGCGCCGCTCGCCGACCCGGCGATCCGCGCGGTCGAGGACGGCCGGATCCGCTTCGTCCCCGAGGGCTGGAGCGGCGTGTACTACGACTGGATGCGCAACATCAAGGACTGGTGCATCAGCCGGCAACTGTGGTGGGGACATCGGATCCCGGCGTGGTACGACGAGAACGGCGGCGTGCACGTCGGCCGCGACGAGGCCGATGCGCGCTCGGCCGGCGGACTCGGACCCGACGTGCGGCTGCGACGGGACGAGGACGTGCTCGACACGTGGTTCTCCTCCGCGCTGTGGCCGTTCTCGACGCAGGGCTGGCCGGACGCGACCCGCGAGATGGCGGTGTACTACCCGACGAGCGTGCTGGTCACCGGTTTCGACATCATCTTCTTCTGGGTCGCCCGGATGATCATGATGGGCTTGAAGTTCACCGGCGAGGTGCCGTTCCGCGAGGTCTACGTGCACGGGCTGATCCGCGACCACGACGGCCAGAAGATGTCGAAGTCGAAGGGCAACGTGATCGACCCGCTCGACATCGTCGACGGCGTGGACCTCGACACCCTGGTCGCGAAGCGCACCTCGGGGCTGATGCAGCCGCAGATGCGGCCCGCGATCGAGCGCGCGACGCGCAAGCAGTTCCCGCAGGGCATCCCCGCCTTCGGCACCGATGCGCTGCGCCTCGGCTTCGCCTCGCTCGCGACGCAGAGCCGCGACCTGCGCTTCGACCTCGCGCGTGTCGAGGGCTACCGCAACTTCTGCAACAAGCTGTGGAACGCCGCCCGGTACGTGCTCGCGAGCGAGGAGCCGGCCGAGGACGGCGGCGGGACCGAACTCGGGGTCGCCGACCGCTGGATCCGCTCGCGCCTCGCCGCGACGCTCGCGAAGGTCGAGGCGGGATTCGACGGCTACCGGCTCGACGCCGTCGCGAGCGCGCTCTACGAATTCACCTGGCATGAGTACTGCGACTGGTACGTCGAGTGCACGAAGACCGTGCTGCAGGCGCCCGACTCGAGCGCGGCCCAGCGGCGCGGCGCGCGACGCACCCTGCTCGACACGCTGGAGACGCTGCTGCGCGCGTTGCATCCGCTCGCGCCGTTCATCACGGAGGAGATCTGGCAGCGCGTCCGCGGCGCGAGCGGTGCGGCCGTCACCGGCGACGCGACGATCATGCGGGCGCCGTATCCGCGCGCGACCGAGATCCCCGCCGATCCGGAGGCCGAGCGCGAGATGCACTGGGTGATGCAGTTCGTGCTGGGCGTGCGGCAGATCCGCGGCGAGATGGACATCGCGCCGAGCCGCCGCCTCCCGGTCGTGCTGCAGAACGCCGGCCCCGGTGACGTCGCCTGCCTCGACCGCAACCTGAAGACCCTGCAACGGCTGGCCGGGATCGACCCGCCGCGCCTGCTCGCGGCCGGCGAAGCCGCACCGATCGCCGCCGTCGCGCTGCTCGGCAACCTCGAGATCCTGGTGCCGATGGCGGGCCTGATCGACCCCGCCGCCGAGGAGGAGCGGCTCGAGAAGCGCCGGCGCAAGGCGCAGTCCGACCTGCAGAAGCTGCGCGCGAAGTCCGCGAACGTCGAGTTCGCGCGCAACGCGCCGGCCGAGATCGTCGCGAAGGACGCGGCGCGCATCGTCGAGCTGGAAACGGAGATCGGCCAGCTCGAGCGCCAGAGCGCGCGGGTGCGCGCGCTGCGGGGCGGCTGAACGGCCCGATCCGGCGCCGCGGTTCGCTCCCGGGGCACGCGCCGGTCGGGTCGGCGCCGGCCGTCGGCGCCGCGCCGCTCAGCTCGCGAGATTCTCCCGGGTACGCAGGAACTCGAGGTCGGGCCAGCGTTCCTCGGTGAGCTCGAGATTGACCCGCGACGGGGCGAGGTACACCAGCTGCCCGGCGTGATCGAGCGCGAGGTGTTCGTAGGCCTTGTCGCGAAACTCCGCGAGGCGCTTCGGATCGGTGCCCCGGACCCAGCGCGCGGTCGCGACGTTCGCCGGCTCGAACGAACACTGCACCGCGTACTCGTCCTGCAACCGGAACGCGACGACCTCGAATTGCAGCTGGCCGATCGCGCCGAGCACCAGATCGTTGTTGCGCAACGGCTTGAACAGCTGCGTCGCGCCTTCCTCGCACAGCTGCGAGAGCCCTTTTTGCAGCGCCTTCATCCGCAGCGGGTCGCGCAGCACCGCGCGGCGGAAGATCTCCGGTGCGAAGTTCGGCACGCCGGTGAACGTGAGCGCCTCGCCCTCGGTGAAGGTATCGCCGATGTTGATCGTGCCGTGATTGTGCAATCCGACGATGTCGCCGGCATAGGCCTCCTCGGCGTGGCTGCGATCGGCGGCGAGGAAGGTGAGCGCGTCGGCGATGCGCAGGTCCTTCGCGAGGCGCACGTGGCGCATCCGCATTCCCTTCACGTAGCGCCCGGAACACAGGCGCAGGAACGCGATCCGGTCACGGTGGCCCGGATCCATGTTCGCCTGGATCTTGAACACGAACCCGGTGAGCTTGGGCTCGTCCGCGGCGACGGTGCGCTGGACCGCCGCGCGCGGCTGCGGGCCCGGCGCGTTCGCGACGAACGCGTCGAGCAGCTCGCGGACGCCGAAGTTGTTGACCGCGGATCCGAAGAACACCGGTGTCTGCTTCGCGGCGCGGTAGCGGGCGAGATCGAACGACGGACTCGCGCCGCGGACCAGGTCGACCTCGTCGACGAACGACCGGTAGCGCGCGCCGAGGAACTCGCGCGCCGCGTCGCTCGCGAGCCCGTCGACGATCTCGTGGGTGCCGATCCGGCCCTTCTCGACCGCGCGATACACGTGGATCCGGTCCGTCGGCAGGTGATACACGCCGAGCAGGTCGCGGCCCATTCCGATCGGCCAGGTCACGGGCGCACACTCGATCTTCAGCACCTGCTCGACCTCGTCGAGCAGCTCGATCGGCGGGCGTCCTTCGCGATCGAGCTTGTTCACGAAGGTCATGATCGGCGTCGCGCGCAGGCGGCACACCTCCATCAGCTTGATCGTGCGCTCTTCGACGCCCTTCGCGCAGTCGATCACCATCAGGGCCGAGTCGACCGCGGTCAGCGTGCGGTAGGTGTCTTCCGAGAAGTCCTCGTGACCCGGCGTGTCGAGCAGGTTCACGATGCACTCGCCGTACGGGAACTGCATCACCGAGGACGTCACCGAGATCCCCCGCTGTTGCTCGAGCCGCATCCAGTCGGAGGTCGCATGCCGGGTCGCCTTGCGGCCCTTGACCGTGCCGGCCATCTGGATCGCGCCGCCGAACAGCAACAGCTTCTCGGTCAGGGTCGTCTTGCCGGCGTCCGGGTGCGAGATGATCGCAAAGGTCCGCCGGCGTGAGATTTCACGCTGCAAGTCGTTCATCCGGTGGTTCAACGAGGGTTCGATTCCAGTATGAGCCGCATCACGGCCGCGTCCTCGCGGCCGCCGACGGCTTGGTAGTACCCGCGACGCATTCCGACCTTCTCGAAATTCAGCGTCGCGTACAGATGCGCCGCGATCGTGTTCGAAGGACGCACTTCGAGGAAGGCCTCGCGCATCCCGGCGCTCCGCGCCCGCGATAGCAGATACGTCATCAGCGCGCGCGCGATCCCGAGGCGCCGGAATTCGGCGCGGACGCAGATGTTCAGGATGTGCGCCTCGCCGGCACCGAGCGACATGATACCGTAGCCCGCCATCGTCGTTCCAACGTCGACGACCCGGCACACGTAGCCGACCCGCAGACAGTCCCGGAAGATCCCCTCGCTCCAAGGGAACTGATAGGCTTCCTGCTCGATCGCGATCACGACCGGCACGTCGAATTCATGCATCGGCCGGATCTGCATGGCCGCGCGATCCGCGTCCCGCCTCACGCTAGCCACGCCCGGCGACCTCGCGCGCGAACTTCAGGTCCTCCCACGCCTTGCGCTTGTCGGAGGGTGTGCGCAGCAGGTATGCCGGATGATAGGTGACGACGATCGGCGGTCCGGCGCCGCCGCGCCGATGCACCCGCCCGCGCAGCTGGGCGAGCGGCGCATCCGTCGCGAGCAGGTTCTGAGCGGCGATCCGGCCGACGACGAGCACCAGCCGCGGCGCGACGAGCGCGAGCTGCCGCTCGAGGTACGGCAGGCACGCCGCCGCCTCGCGCGCCAGCGGATCGCGGTTGTTCGGTGGACGGCACTTCAGCACATTGGCGATGAACACCTGGTCCCGCGGGAGCCCGATCGCGCGCAGCATCGCGTTCAACAACTGCCCGGCCCGACCGACGAAGGGCTCGCCCTGGCGGTCCTCGTCGGCTCCGGGCGCCTCGCCGACGACGAACCAGTTGGCCCGGCGGTCGCCGACACCGAACACGGTGTGGCGGCGGGTTTCGCACAGCGCGCAGCGGCGGCACTCGACGACGAGACGTTCGAGCCCGGCCCAGTCCGCGGTCTGCGCCTCGCCCGGCGCCGATTGCGCCGGCACCGTCACCGTTGACGGTGCCGGTGCCGGTGCCGGCGATCCACGTCGCCGCCAGGTGTCGATCTGCATCGCCTCGAGGTAGGCCTTGCGACGCGCGGAAGTCATTCGATCAAGTCACGGATCCGCGCGACCGGCGGCGGCGGAGCTTGCGCACCAGCCAGACCGTCGGCGCCGACAGTGCATATCCGCCGAACGCGAGCAGCAGCGTGACCGGCGGCCAGACCGCGAGCAGCACGAAGAACAGCGGCACGAACAGGATGTGAGTGAATCGCACCCGACCGCCCAGGTCGATGTTCTTGAAGCTGTGGAACGAGAAGCGACTGATCATCAGCGCGCCCGCGCAGGCGGTGACGATGAACGCGAGCAACAGCCCCGGCAGACCCATGCGCGTCTGGTCGCTCGCGAGCCAGACCAGGGCTGCGACGATCGCGGCCGCCGAGGGGCTCGGCAGGCCTTCGAAATACCGCTTGTCCTGCACCGCGATTCGCGAGTTGAAACGCGCGAGCCGCAGCGCCGCGGACGCCGCGTAGAAGAAGCAGACCAGCCAGCCGAGGTGCCGCCACAGCGGCCCGTACTCGGCGATGCGGGCGACGCCCCACTGGTAGGTCACGATCGCCGGCGCGAGTCCGAACGACACCATGTCGGAGAGGCTGTCGTACTCCTTGCCGAACGCGCTCTCGGTATGCGTCCAGCGCGCGATGCGGCCATCCATGCCGTCGAAGATCATCGCGACGAACACCGCGATCCCGGCATTCTCGAAGTGCAGGTCGATCGCGGCCACGATCGCGTAGAAACCGGCGAACAGCGCGCCGGTCGTCATCAGGTTCGGGAGCCAATAGACCCCGCGCGGCCGCTGTTGCGGGTCGTCGCCGTCGGCGGCCTCGGCGTCGTCCGGGTGGATCGGTTCCTCGTCCATCGATGCCATGATACCAGGGGGCTCAGGTAAGATACGCGGCCATGCGCCTATCCCACTATCCGATTTCCACTCTGAAGGAAGTCCCCGCCGAGGCGGAGGTCGTCAGCCACCGGCTGATGTTGCGTGCCGGCATGATCCGTCGTCTGGCCGCCGGGTTGTACACCTGGCTGCCGATCGGACTGCGCACCCTGCGAAAGGTCGAGCGGATCATCCGCGAGGAGATGGACCGCGCGGGTGCGCTCGAGCTGTCGATGCCGACCGTCCAGCCGGCGGAGCTGTGGCAGGAATCCGGCCGGTGGAACGCGTTCGGCCCCGAACTGCTGCGTTTCAAGGACCGGCACGACCGGGAGTTCGCGTACGGCCCGACCCACGAAGAGGTGATCACCGACATCGCCCGGCGGGAGCTGCGCAGCTACCGGCAGCTGCCGGTGAACTTCTACCAGATCCAGAGCAAGTTCCGCGACGAGATACGACCGCGCTTCGGCGTGATGCGCGCGCGCGAATTCCTGATGAAGGACGCCTACTCGTTCCATGCCGACGAGGCGAGCCTTGCCGAGGGGTATCGGGCGATGTTCGACGCGTACGGCCGGATCTTCACCCGCCTCGGGCTCGAATTCCGCGCGGTCCAGGCCGACAGCGGCAGCATCGGCGGCAGCGCGTCGCAGGAGTTCCACGTGCTCGCCGACTCCGGCGAGGACGCGATCGCGTTCTCCGACGGCGACGACTACGCGGCGAACCTCGAGCTCGCCGCGGCGGTGGCGCCGGCGGCTCCCCGCGCCGCCGCGACCCGCCCGCTCGCGAAGGTCTCGACGCCCGGCGCCCGCACGATCGCGGATCTCGGCCGCATGCTCGGCGTCACCGCCGAGCAATGCGTGAAGACGCTGATCGTCGACGGCGCGGACGGCGACGTGGTCGCGTTGCTGGTCCGCGGCGATCACGAACTCAACGCGTTGAAGGCGCAGAAGCTCCCCGGCGTCGCGAATCCGCTGCGGATGGCGAGCGCCGAGCGCGTGCGCGCCGCGACCGGCGCCGAGCCCGGTTCGCTCGGACCAATCGGTTTTCGGGGCACGATGTACGTGGACCATTCGGCCGCGCAGTTGGCCGACTTCGTCTGCGGCGCGAACGAGAAGGACCAACACTACACCGGCGCGAACTGGGGACGCGATCTGCCCGAGCCGCAGACCCACGACATCCGCAACGCGGTCACCGGCGATCCGAGCCCGAGCGGGCGCGGCCGGCTGCGGATCGCCCGCGGCATCGAGGTCGGGCACATCTTCCAGCTCGGGCGCAAGTACAGCGACGCGATGAACGCGACGGTGCTCGACGAGCAGGGACGGAGCCTGACGAT
>JAJXYU010000070.1:0-312 GCA_021780395.1 Pseudomonadota bacterium | reverse complement strand
GATCATCTGGCCGGAGGCGATCGCGCCTTTCCGGGTCGCGCTGGTGCCGCTCAGCTACCAGAAGTCCGAGCTCGTCCGCGACGCGACCGATGCGCTGTACCGCGAATTCGAGGCCGCGGGCATCGACGTGCTGCTCGACGACCGCGACGCGCGCCCGGGGGTCAAGTTCGCCGACTCGGAACTGCTCGGAATCCCCCATCGTGTCGTGCTCGGCGATCGGGGTCTCGCGAACGGCACCGCCGAATACCGTCACCGGCGCGACGCCGCTTCGACGGACGTCGCGCTCGCCGACGTGGTCGACCACGTCCGTGC
>JAJXYU010000026.1 GCA_021780395.1 Pseudomonadota bacterium | reverse complement strand
CTGACCGGCACCGAGCTCGGTGCCGCGGATGCGATCTACGCCGGTCTCGCCGATCACCGGCTCGCGCCGGCGGCGATCGAACGGATCGAGGACGCGCTCGCCGAGCCCGGCGCGAGCGATTCGGTCGACGCGGTGCGCGCGACGCTCGGCAAGCTCGCGCTGCCGGCGCCGCCGGCACCGCTCGCGCGCTGGCGCACGGCGATCGATCGGCATTTCGCGCACGCCTCGGTCGCGGCGATCGCCGCCTCGCTCGCCGCGGAAGCCGACCCCAGGGTTCGCGACTGGGCGATTCATACCCGCGAGATCATGCGCCGGCGCTCGCCGACGATGCTCGCGGTCGCTCTACGGGCGCTGCGCCGCGGGCGCGAGCTCGGGCTCGCGGACTGCCTGCGGATGGAGTACACGATCGTGCAGCACTGCTTCGCTCACGGCGACTTGCTCGAGGGCGTGCGGGCATTGATCGTCGACAAGGACAAGCGGCCGCGCTGGCGGCCCGCGCGGATCGACGCCGTCGATCCGGCCGTGGTCGAGGCGTTCTTTCGCGCCGAGCCCGGGGTCCACCCGCTCGCGGCGCTCGCCGAGGCCTGAGTCGCCGCGCTCGCGTCGACGACGTCGACCCAGATCGGGTCGGTGTACGCGCGCCGGCCGGCCGCGTCCTCGACGACCAGCGAGAACCAGCCGGCGTGCCCGACCGTCTCGCGAAAGTCGACGTCGGCGCGGCGCGGCGCGCCGGGGAAGCGGCGCACGCGGTGCACCCGGCCGTTCTCGATCAGGGTGACCTGCGCGAGGCCTTCGACCGATTCGAGCCGGAACGCGAGGTCGAACGGTGCCCCGGCAGTGGTCTTCAGGTCGTCGCCGAACATCGTCCGTGGCTCGATCAGCGGGCCATAGCTCACGTACGCATGGCCCGCGCGCAGCGCGTCCGCGAAGCGCGCGGCGGTGGGCCGGCCGTCGAGGTGCGCGAAGGTGCGCACCCGGCCCGAGACCTCGTTCCACACGTCGTGGGTGTCGGTACCGCCCGCGAGGTAGTACCGGTCGCCCGCGTTCCAGAAGCTCCACATCGTGTGCAGCACTCGGCCGTCGTCCGCGGCCGCGGCCGCGTTGATCTCGACCAGATCGAAGTGCGGGTCGAAGCCGCCGGGCGCGGTGCCGTGCGCGAGGCTGGTGAAGTACCCGTACGGGATGTACGGGTGGTTGATCTGCACGACGGTCGCGCCCATCTGATGCGCTTCGTGGATGATCTGCTCGATCGTCGCGGACGAGGGGTCGATCGTGGGCTTCGCATCGAGGCGCAGCGGGTACGCGTTGATGTGGCCCCAGGACGGGGAGAACTCGATCGACGGCAGGAACGGGATCCGGCGCGCGGCGGCGATGCGCGCGAGGATCGGCAGGTTCACGGTCGAGTCGTGGTCGCTGACGAACAGCAGGTCGAGTCCGGCCGCGAGCTGCGAACGGGCGAGGTCGCGCGGCGGCGTGACCGCCTCGGCCTGGTCGGCGTGATGGTGCAGGTCGGCCGCGTACCAGCCCGCGCGCGGCGGGTCGAACCAGCGCGCGAGCCGTACCGCGACCGCGGTCGTGCGTCCGGGCGCGACGTCGACCGGCACGCGCCGCCCGGGACCGAGGAAGTCGCCGCCGGACTCGACCTCGAACACGGTGTGGCCGGGCGCGATCGCGAACGACGCGCGGCCGCGGCGGTCGAGGTCGGTGAAGAACGTGTGACCGCCGAGTGTCTCGACGACCGGGTGCGCGCCGTGCACGATCGTCAGGCGCGCATCGAGCGGAGCGCCGGTCGCGGCGTCGGTGATCGTGAAGCGCACCCGGCCCGCGGGCGCGAGGCCGCGGAAGTCCGCGCGGCGATCCGCGCCCGGCGCGAGCACGACCTGGGTTTTCGCGCTGTCGCTGTCGTCGTGTCCGGTCGCGTACAGCGTGTAGCGCCCGGCCGGCAGCTCGAACCGGTACCGGCCGTCGTGCCCGACCGCCCACGCATAGGTCGTCCCCCGGCGCTCCGCGACGACGACCGGGCGGGGCACCGGCGTGCCGTTCTCGAACACGACGCGGCCGTGGATCCGCCCGTGCGGCAGGTGTTCGCGCTCGATCGACTCGCGCACCACCGGCGCGAGATCGTCGCGCACGCCCACCTGCAGCCACGCGTCGAACCGCCGGGTCGCGCCGGGCGCGAGGTCGTGGCGCCGGAACAGGTCGCGGCAGCCGTTCGCGACGTGATCGAGGTAGGGCGCGTGCAGCGCGATCGACCAGTGCCGCCCGTACGCGACCACGCGGTCCGCGAGCGCGCCCGTCGCGGGGCCGTCGTCGCAGGAGGCGACGCCGGGCAGGCCGAAGCGAAAGCCGCCCTTTTGCCACAAGGTCATGCCCGACAGGAGTCCGCGCAGCGGCTCGGTGCCGCGATTGTGCATCGTCGTCGCGATCGCGATCGTGTCGGAGCCGGCGGCGAGGGTATACGTGGTCGTGACCAGCACCGCGCCCCAGTCGCGCTCGGCCCGCACGACGACGCGCCGCGGGCCGCGCTCGAGCACCGTCACGCGGTGGAAGGTATTCGGCCACGCCGACCACGCGTTCGGGATGAAGTCCGCGAACACCACGTGGTCGTGCCCGATCACCCCGCCGCGGACCGCGGCGACGTCGACGAGCGCGCCGCGCGGGACGCCGTAGGGGACCGGCGAGTCGACCGCGATCGCGAACGCGAGCGCGCCGTTCACCA
>JAJXYU010000347.1 GCA_021780395.1 Pseudomonadota bacterium | reverse complement strand
TGCCGATGAAGGTCTCGACCACCACCAGCAACTTCATGATCGGGGTCACGGCCGCGGCCTCGGCCGGGATCTTCTTTCAGCGCGGCGACATCGACCCGGCGATCGCGGCCCCGGTCGCGCTCGGCGTGTTGAGCGGCGCGATGCTCGGCGCCAAGACGCTCACCCGGATGTCGAACGTGTGGCTGAAGCGCGTGTTCGTGCCGGTGATCGTGCTCGTCGCGTTGAACATGCTGGCGCGGGGCCTCGGCTGGCTTTGACCGGACGCGCGCGCTTGAACCCGCGCGCGCCGCGCGGTCGCCGGATCCTGCGGCGCGTCGCGATCAGGCGCTCATCAGCAGCGGAACGGAACTCTCGCGAATCAACCGACTCGACGTGCCGGGCACGATCCAGTTGAGGATCTCACCGCGCCGGAACGCGCCCACCACGAGCCCGTCGACCTGCGTGCTCTTCGCCTCGTCGAGCAGCACGTAGGCGGTGCGCCGGCCGTCGGGCGCGACCATGCGATAGCGCGCAGCGGGGACCAGGGCGCCAAGCGCGCCCCGCGCCTTCTCCAGCACCGCCGCATCCTGCCCGACCGCGACCACGTCCACCGACTCCGCCGCCGCCAGGAACGGGGTGAACGCGGCGATCGCCCGACGCAGCGGCGGGGAATCCGCCCAACCGACCAGCAGCCGCCGGCCGATACCGCCGGTCCAGGCGGGCGGCACCACCACCACCGGATGCCGGGCCCTCAGCAGTGCCGCGCGCAGCGTATCGCGATGCCCCACGGGCTGGGTATGCGGCGCAGCGAGCACCACCGCCGCGGCACGGCCGCGGTAGTGGCGCATCACCCGCCATTCGTCGCCCTTGAACAGTTCGAGCGGCAGGTTGGCACCGTGGTTGGTGTTCCAGGTACGGACGAGCGTGCGGACCGCCTCGGTCTCGGACTTCTCGCGCTCGACGAAATGCTCGGCCTCGTACTCGCTCAATTGCTCCTGCGACGGCAGGATGATCGCGCCTGGGCCGACCTCGACGTGGGCGATCTGCACGGGCAGCCGCAGCACTTGGCCGACGCGGGTCGCGATGTCCAGGCATTCCGTCGCCCCGGTCGTCGAGGGGAGCAGTGCGACAACGAAAGGTGCGTCCATGCCCGTCAATCTAACGGCACCTTCCCGTGCATTGCAAATCCTTCGCGCTTCTACGGCGTCGGCCCGGGAGTGGAGCGGGTGATGGGAATCGAACCCACGTTAGTAGCTTGGGAAGCTACAGTTCTACCATTGAACTACACCCGCGCCGGTAGGCCGTGATTCTAGTTTTTTCGTCGACCCCGCGGCAACCCCATCCCCCCGATCGGGCGCGTGCGACCCGGTCCCGTGCCGGTCCGCGCCCCGCCCTCAGGCGCGCGCGTAGGCCTCGATCTCGACGAGCAGATCCGGCCGGCAGATGTCGGCGCGCAGGTAGCGCACGCTCTCGACCGGCAGCGCGTGCCGGGCGATCTGCGCCCGTACCGTCTCGAGGTCGCCGGGGCGCCGCAGGTACGCCTTCACGCGCAGCGCGCCGAACCCACGCGGGCTCGGCTCGGCGACGCGGTTCGCGGTGGCGAGCACGATCCCGAGGTTCACCAGTGCCTCGTGGGTCTGCGCGGCCGGGTCGCCCGGGTGCAGGGACCGGTGTCCGACGATGCTCGCGGTTCCCGACACGAACAGATGCGCCGCATCGCCGTCGCGCACCACGCTCGCGCGCGAGAACAACGGGCTCACCGGCCCGTATCGCGGCGGGTAATCGTAGGCGCTCACCTGCCGCGGGTTCTCGATCGTGACCGGCGGCTCGGCGGACGCGAGGAAGCACACGGTGAGGGGGTGCCCGTCGACCGATCCCACGGCGGTCGCCGCCGGCGCGGCCGCATCTCCGGCCCGCCGCGCACGCTCGAACGCGGCACGGCGCGCGGCGTTGAAATGCCGGTACCGCTCCTCCCCGTCCGCGGCGCCGTTGATGTCCGGCACATAGTGCCAGATCCGCGCCAGATGCCGATGCTCGCCCGCGTCGAGCGCCTCGAAGATCGCGCGATACGCCCGATCGGTCGCCGCATGGAGGGCCGCCGCGGCACCGAGCCCCTGCGCGCGGCGCAGCGGCTCCTCGTCGACCGAGACGACCCCGAATGAGAACCGCTCGCCGCGTCGCAGTCGCAGATC
The DNA here is from genome assembly GCA_021780395.1 of Pseudomonadota bacterium. The sequence continues at coordinate 8,452 of JAJXYU010000347.1, read as the reverse complement.
CGCGCCGCGCACCGCCGTCGCGCCAGCGCTCGCGTTCTCGGCCCAGACCTCCCAGGCCTCGCCGGCGCGATCGATCGGCGGAGTGCCGCAGATCGCGAGCGGCAGGTCGCCCGGCACGGACGGCGGCGGGACGGCGAATCCCACGACCCCGAGCGCGCCACGCCAAGCGTCGCCCCCGCGCTCGCCGAGCGAGCGCTGGGACACCTCCCCGTGGACGAGCCGCGCGAGCTTCATCGCCGGCCGGCGAGTCCCGCGAGCGCCGCCGCGTACGACGCGCCGACGTCCCCGCCACCGCTGACGGTGCAGTCGAGGTCGCGCAGCAGGCCGTCCTCGATACCGTAGACCCAGCCGTGGACCTGCAGCGCCTGGCCCCGGTCCCAGGCCTCGCGGACGATCGAGCTCTGGCACACGTGGGCCACCTGGTCGATCACGTTCAACTCGCACAGGCGGCGCTCGCGTACCGGCGCGTCGTCGATCGCGGCGAGCAACGCCTGGTGCCGGTCGCAGACGTCCTGCACGTGACGAAGCCAGTTGTCGGCGAGGCCGATCTTGTCCCGGGACAACGTCGCGCGTATCCCGCTGCAGCCGTAGTGCCCGCAGACGATGATGTGCTGCACGCGGAGCACGTCGACCGCGAACTGCATTGCGGTGAGACAGTTCAGGTCCGTGTGCACGACCACATTCGCGACGTTGCGGTGCACGAACATCTCGCCGGGCACCAGGCCGCAGATCTCGGTCGCCGGCACCCGGCTGTCGGAACAGCCGATCCACAGGTACTGCGGGGTCTGCTGGCGGGCGAGCCGGACGAAGAACTCCGGGTCATCGCGCTTCACGGCGGCCGCCCAGAGGCGATTACGGTCGATCAGGTGCTGCAGTGACGTCACCCGGCGATTGTAGCCAGAACCGCCGGACTTGCCTCGCCCCGCGCAGCGCCGTCGCGCCCCGGGGACGGTGTCGGCCCGCCGGTCGCATCACGGGTCACAGGAGCTGTTCGGGCGCGAACGGCGTGAGCAGCTTCAATCCGATGCGCTGCAGGAGTGTCGTCTCGGGATCGTGGTACCAGACCCGCTCGGCGCCGGGTCCCTTGCCGATCCACTCGATCTTGTTGGTTCCCGGGATCAGTTTCAGTTTGTAGCAGCCGTACCTCGCGATGTCATCGAACAACGCGGTCACCTGCCCGGCGATCTGCGCGCTCTTGAACACGATCCCGAGTTCGGTATTGGTATGTGCCGAGCGCGCGTCCATGTTCATCGAACCGATGAACACGGTCTCGTTGTCGATCACGATCGCCTTCGCATGCAGGCTCGCGGTCGACGCCCCGAAACGATGGAACCGCGGTCGCGCCTTGCCGATCTTCGGCCTGAGCTCGCGCAGGTCCACGCCCATCTTCAGCAGCGGTTTGCGGTAGCGCGCGTACCCGATGTCGACGATCGGCGCATCCGTCGTCGCGAGCGAATTCGTGAGGATGTGGATGCGCACGCCGCGCGCGACGAGACTGCGCATCAGCGCGACGCCCCGCCGACCGGGCACGAAGTACGGCGAGATGATGAGCACGTCCTTCTTCGCGGACCGGATCAGCGCCGCGACGTTGTTCGCGATCGTCTTCTGCTCGGCGGGCGAGGTCTCGCTCGCGATCTTCACCGGTCGGTCCGCGAGCACCGTCGCCGGCACCCAGTCGAGCCGCAGGTGCCCCGCGCGGATTTCGCGACGCAGGAACTCGCCGCCCTCCGGCCCGGTGCCGGCGGTGTTGAGCTTCGGCACCCCGCCGACCGGCACCATCGGATCGATCGAGGCGATCGGATAGGAATACTTGCTGTTCCAGAACCGGTCGAACGAATCCGACAGCTGCGAGACGATCGGTCCGGTCGCGATCACGTCCAGGTCGACGAAGTTGTACTTGCGGTTGAGCGTGAAGTATTCGTCGCCGATGTTGCGGCCGCCGGTGATCGCGATCGAGTTGTCGGCGACGAACAGCTTGTCGTGCATCCGGTGGTTGATCCGCGCGATGTCCCCGGCCGAGAACAGGAACCGGCTCCACATCGAGAACCGTCCGCCCGGGAACGGATTGAAGATCCGCACCTCGATGTTCGGCAGCTCGCCGAGCCGCATGAAGCGCGTGTCCTGCCCGGCGGTGTTGAAGTCGTCGACGAGGATCCGCACGCGCACGCCGCGCTCGGCGGCCATCCGGACGTGCTCCAGGATGACCCGCGAGGATTCGTCGTCGTCGATGATGTAGTACTGCAGGTCGAGGGTGCGCTGCGCGCTGTCGGCGAGCGCGATCAGGCTGTCGAACGCCTCCTCGCCGGACGCGAGCAGCCGCAGACCCGAGTCGCCTTGCGGGTGGTGCGCGGCGCTGCGCGCCACCAGCCGGCCGAGCCGCGTGCTGAGGGGATCCCGCAGCGCGTGCGACGGGAATTTCTCGACGTGACGCGGCAGACTCGCGCAGCCGGTCAGCGCGAGGCAGGAGCACAGCACCCCTCCCCAAAGCCGTCGACCGACTGTCCGCATGGTTTCGATCATATCAGGCATCAGGCACACTTCGCGTCCATGCCGGAACATCGCGCGATCCGCAGCTACGTCCTCCGAGGCGGTCGGGTGACCGCGGCCCAGGAGCGCGCGCTCGCCGAACTCTGGCCGCGGTACGGCATCGACCGGCGCGAGGAATCGCTCGATCTCGATCAGGTTTTCGGACGGCGTGCGCGGCGCTGCCTCGAGATCGGCTTCGGCGCCGGCGAGGTGATCGGCGCGCTCGCCGAGGCGCACCGCGACGAGGACTTCCTCGGGATCGAGGTCCATCGGCCGGGGATCGGCCGCCTGCTGCTGCACGCGGCCGCCGCAGGCCTCGAGAACCTGCGCGTGATCGAGCGCGACGCGGTCGAGGTGCTCGAGCGCAACCTCGCGGACGCATCGCTCGACGAGATCCTCGTGTTCTTTCCCGACCCCTGGCACAAGAAGCGTCACGTGAAGCGGCGCCTCGTCGACGCGCGCTTCGTCGCGCTCCTCGCCGCGAAACTGCGTCCCGGCGGCGTGCTGCGGCTGGCCACCGATTGGGAGCCCTATGCGCAGCAGATGCTCGCGGTCGGCGCCGCCGAGCCGCGCCTGCGCTCGCTGAGTCCCGACGGCACCTACGTCGCGCGGCCGGCGCTGCGGCCGCCGACGCGCTTCGAGCGCCGCGGCGAGCGCCTCGGCCACCAGGTGCGCGATCTCGCGTTCCAGCGTCGCGACGCCTGAGCGGCGCCGCGGGATACCGAGAACGCGTTGCGGGAAATACGCGGCGGCGAGCGTCGCGCGAAGCCCGTTCGACCTGGAAAATCGCCTGCAATATCGTCTTTGCCGCATTGCGGCTCGGGGCGGCGGACTCGTGTTGCGCGCGAGCGGTGATCGGCGTTGAATGGCGGTGAGGAGCGCGGGAAACGAGGAGCGGAACGATGAACCTAACGAAGCCGGTCGTGGAGCAGTGGTACCGGGATGCCGCGGGCGAGTTGTTCGAGATCGTCGCGATCGACGACGAGGATCAAACGATCGAGATCCAATATTTCGACGGGTCGGTCACCGAAATGGACTTCGACGCGTGGAACGAGCAGATGCTCGAGGGATCGATCGAGACGGCCGAGGCGCCGGAGGACTGGTCCGGGTCCGTCGACGTCGACAGCGAGGACATCGAGCGGGACTTCGAGGATGCGCGTCCGGCCAATTGGGCGGATTCCGCGGACGGCGCGCTGCGCCATTGAGCCGGGCGCCGCCGGTGCGCGGCGCCGTCAAGACCGCGCGAGCATCTCCCGCTCGCGCGCCTCGAGCGCGTGGACCTGGGTGCGCAGCATCACGAGCAGCACGAGACCGGGGATCGCCGACAGGAACGTGACCAGGAAGAAATGCGGCCAGCCGATCGCGTGCACGACCGCGCCGGCGATCGAGGCGATCAGGACGCGCGGCACGGCCGCGAGCGCCGACAGCAGCGCGTACTGGGTCGCGCTGAAGCTCGGCGAGCACTGCGCCATCAGGAACGCGATGAACGCGGCGAGACCCATGCCGCCGGCCAGATTGTCGAGGCTCGTCGTCAGGATCATCAGCCACAGCTCCCGGCCGGCGAGCGCGAGCCACATGAACAGCAGCAGCGTCGCCGCCTGCAGCACGCCGAACGCCAGCATCGAACGGAACATCCCCCAGCGCATGAACAGCCAGCCGCCGACCGCGGTGCCGATGATCGTCGACACCGTCATGTTGACCTTGCCGGCGAGGCTGAGCTCGGCGAGCGAGAAGCCGACCCCCTTGAGCATGAACGCGCTGTAGAGGCTGAGCGCGAACGCGTCGCCGAACTTGTACAGCAGCACCAGCAGCAGGAACCCCCACGCGCCCGGTTGACGCAGCAGGTCCTTCGCCGGCTCGACGACCGCCTCGACGAGGGTCGGCGGCGGCCGGCCGGGCCGCTCCGGCTCGGGCGACCAGAGCGTCGCGAGCGTGGTCGCCGCCATCAGCGCCGCGACGATGCCGTAGGCGACGTGCCAGCCGGTCTGCGCGGCGATCAGCACGATCACCGCGCCGGCGAACATCGCCGCGGTCCGGTAGCCGAACGCGCTCGCCGCGGCGGCGAGGGCCCGCTGCTCGCCGGGAATCAAGTCGACCCGGTAGGCGTCGATCACGATGTCCTGCGAGGCCGACAGCGTCGCGACGAGCAGCGCGAGCAGCGCGAGCACGACCGGTGCCCGTTGCGGCGAGCACATCCCCATCACGCCGATCGCGGCCGCGAGGCACAGCTGATAGATGAGGATCCATCCCCGGCGCCGGCCGAGCAACGGCGGCAGATAGCGGTCGAGCGTCGGCGCCCACAGGAACTTCAGCACGTACGGCAACCCGACCAGCGAGAACAGACCGATCGTGCGGATATCGAGCTTGTCGTCGGCGAGCCAGGCCTGCAGGGTCGCGCCGGTCAGATTGAAGGGCAGCCCGGACGCAAACCCGAGCAGCAACGTCGCCGCCATCCGCCGGTCACGCAGCGCGTCGCGCAATCCCGGCTTGAGCGTCGCCGCCACGCCTCACCACTCGAGGTCGTAGTCGATCGTGAGCGGCGCGTGGTCGGAGAACCGCCGTTCCTTGTAGATCGACGCGCGGCGGATCCGCTCGCGCAACGCCGCGCTGGTGACGTGATAGTCGATCCGCCAACCGACGTTCTTCGCGTAGGCCTGCCCGCGGTTCGACCACCAGGTGTACTGATCCGGCTGCGCATTGACCGCCCGGAACGCGTCGACGTACGCCTCGGCGCCGAACACCGCGTCGAGCCAGCGCCGCTCCTCCGGCAGGAAGCCGGAATTCTTCTGGTTCGCCCGCCAGTTCTTCAGGTCGATCGGCTGGTGCGCGATGTTGAGGTCGCCGCACAGGATCGTCGGCTTGCGGCGGCGGCGCAGCCGGCGCAGATGCGGCAGGAACGCGTCGAGGAAGCGGACCTTGGACGCCTGCCGCGCCGGCCCCGAGGACCCTGACGGCAGGTACAGCGAGACCACGCTGAACCCGTCGAAGTGGGCCTCGAGGTAGCGCCCCTCGGCGTCGAATTCCTCCACGCCGAACCCGCGCGCGACCCGCGTCGGCTTGCGCTTCGCGTACAGCGCGGTGCCCGCGTACCCCTTGGTCTCGGCGTCGAAGTAGTAGCAGTGATACCCGCGGGGCCAGAACACCGGGTCGGCGAGCTGCGCGACCTGCGCCTTGGTTTCCTGGATGCAGACGACGTCGGCGCGCTCGGAGGCCAGCCAGTCGAAGAAGCCCTTGCGCGCGGCCGAACGTATCCCGTTCGCATTCAACGTGACGATCCGCATCGACCGATGATACCAGCGGGTCGGCGCGCACGCGGCGCGGCTTGCGCCGTGCGCGGCGCCTTGCGAGACTGCGGACCGTATGCTGCAGCCGTATCAAAGCGAGTTCATCGACTGGTGCCTGCGACTCGGCGTGCTGCAGTTCGGCGCGTTCAAGCTGAAGTCGGGGCGCGACAGCCCGTATTTCTTCAATGCCGGTCGTTTCGACACCGGCGAAGCGATCGCCGCCGTCGGCCGGGCGTACGCGGCCACGATCGTCGCCTCGGACCTGGCCTATGACCTGCTGTTCGGGCCGGCGTACAAGGGCATTCCGCTGGTCACCGCCGCCGCCGCCGCGCTCTCGACCGAACACGGCCTCACCGCCCCGTTCTGCTTCAATCGCAAGGAATCGAAGGATCACGGCGAAGGCGGCAAGACCGTCGGCGCCGCGCTCCGGGGACGGGTGCTGATCGTCGACGACGTGATCACCGCGGGAACCGCCGTACGCGAGTCGATCGCGCTCATCCGCGCGGCCGGCGCCCATCCCGCCGGAGTCGTGCTCGCGCTCGACCGGCAGGAGCGCGGCGCCGAGAGCCAGCTCTCGGCGGTCCAGGAAGTGACCGAGCAGTTCGGCATCCCGGTGGTCTCGATCCTGACCCTGGAGAGCCTGTTGACCCACGTCGCCGCCCACGATGGGACACGACTCGAGGCGATGCGGGCGTACCGTGACCGGTACGGCATCCGCCGATGAGAGCGCCGCTTGGCGCGCGGCGGCCGATCGCCGCACAATGACGCCTGGGGATCCGCAGGGAGGACCGGCCGTGATTCGTCTCGCCATCATCCGTCACCGCTGGATCGCGGCCGCGGTCGGCTGCCTGGCCGCGACGCTCGTCCTGGCGGCCGGACCGCAGGTCTACCGATGGGTCGATTCCCACGGCGTCGTGCATTACGGTGACCACGTCCCGGAGCGCGACGCCGGCCGCGAGCAGGAGATGCTGAACGCCGAGGGGGTGGTCGTGGATCGCCGTTCGGCGGCCCAGACGCCGGCCGAGATCGCCGCCGAGGCGCAGCGCCAGCGTGCCGCCGAGGCGCAGCGCCAGCGCGACCGCAACCTGCTGAACACCTACTCCTCGGTTCGCGACATAGAGCGGCTGCGCGATCAACGGATCGGGATGCTCGAGGACCAGATCCGGGTCACCAGCCAGTACCTCGACACCTTGAACGCGAAGCTCGCGACGCTGCGCGCCGAGGGACGGCAGTTCCGGCCGTATGCGGCCAGCCCGAACGCGCCGCCGATGCCCGATCAGCTCGCCGACGATCTCGTCCGGGTGAGCGGCGACGTTCGCGCGCAGCAGCAGAACCTCGATGAGAAACACCGCGAAGCCGCGGCGATGCAGACCCAATTCGCGGACGACATCGCCCGTTTCAAGCAGTTGAAGGGCATCCATTGACCCCGCAGAAGCGCATCCTGCTCGGTGTGACCGGCGGCATCGCCGCCTACAAGAGTCCCGAACTCGTGCGCCAGCTCGTCGCGCGCGGCGCCCAGGTGCAGGTCGTGCTGACCGCCTCGGCGCGACGTTTCGTCGCGCCGCTCGCGCTGCAGGCCGTCTCCGGACGGCCGGTGCGCGACGATCTGTGGGACGAGGGTGCCGAAGCGGCGATGGGGCACATCGAGCTCGCACGCTGGGCCGAACTGGTGCTGGTCGCGCCGGCCAGCGCGGACTTCCTCGCGCGGCTCGCCGCGGGGCGTGCCGACGACCTGCTCGCCGCGTTGTGCCTCGCGACCGAGGCGCCGATCTGCGTGGCGCCGGCGATGAATCGCGTGATGTGGGCGCACCGCGCGACCCAGGCGAACGTGGCGACGCTCGCCGAGCGCGACGTGCGCGTGCTCGGTCCCGACTCGGGGCCGCAGGCCTGCGGCGAGGTCGGCCCCGGTCGGATGTGGGAGCCGGCCAGGATCGCCGAAAGCCTGCTCGAGCCGCCGCCGAACGCCGGCCTCCTGCAGGGCATGAACGTGTTGATCACCGCGGGACCGACCCGCGAGCGGATCGACCCGGTGCGCTACCTGACGAACCGCAGTTCGGGGAAGATGGGATTCGCGGTCGCGGTGGCCGCGCGCGAGGCCGGCGCCCACGTGACGCTGGTGTCCGGTCCGGTGAATCTGCCGACCCCGGTCGGCGTCACCCGGATCGACGTCGAGAGCGCGCGCGAAATGTATGCCGCGGTTCACCGGCACGTCGTCGACGCCGGGCTGTTCGTGGCCGCGGCCGCGGTCGCGGACTTCCAGCCCCGAACGGTCGCCGAGCAGAAGATCAAGAAGCAAGGGATCGCGATCGACCTCGCGCTCGAACCCGCGCCCGACATCGTGAAGTCGGTCACCGAGATGGCGAAGCGGCCGTTCGTCGTCGGCTTCGCGGCCGAGACCCACGACGTCGAGGCCAATGCGCGTGGCAAGCTCAAGCGCAAGAAACTCGACATGATCGCGGCGAACCGGGTCGGCGACGGTCTCGCATTCGACTGCGAGGACAACGCGTTGACGGTGTTCTGGCCGGGCGGCCGTGCCGAGATCGCCCGCGCACCGAAGCTCGAGGTGGCTCGCGCGCTGATCGCGTTGATCGCCGCGCGGCTGCCCCCGCCCCAGGGCGTCGCCCGGCGCGCGGCCCGCGAGC
>JAJXYU010000359.1 GCA_021780395.1 Pseudomonadota bacterium | reverse complement strand
GCCGGAGAAGACGGTCAGCGGCCCGAACTCGTTCGATCCGACGCAGACGATTTCCCTGCGGATGCACCAGTACATCCTGGATTTCGCGTACGCCTGGCCGCGCTAGTGCCGCGTCGATGATCGAGCCGTTCCCACACGTCTATCGTGCATCCGCCGAGGCCGGGCAGTCCGGGGACGTTGCGGTGAGCTCCCCCGGTCTCGCGACGATCGCCGCGGGTCCGTCGGCACAGTTCGGCGGCACCGGCGCACAGTGGTCGCCGGAGACCCTGCTGCCGGCGGCGATCGCGAACTGCTTCGTGCTCACCTTCCGCGCGGTCAGTGCCGCGTCGATGTTCGGCTGGCTGCGGCTCGAGTGCCGGGTCGAGGGCGTGCTCGACCGCGTCGATCGCCAGTTGCGGTTCTCGCGGCTTCGCACGACCGCGACCTTGACCATCGCGGCCGGTGCGGATGCGGCAAAGGCGCGGCGGCTCCTCGACAAGGCGGATCGCGATTGTCTGGTCGCGAACTCGATCGCCGCGGAGCGCGAGTTCGCGGGCGAGGTGGTCTCGGCCTAGCGAACGACCGCGCGCGCGGGACGTGCGGCCCGGTCTGCGCCCGCGGTCACTGGGCCTTCGGGGACTCCTCGACGAGATGGTCGGCGACGATCTCGACCAGGCTGTCGATGCCGCCCTGCCATTGCCAGTGCGCCTTGCTCTCGTCCATCGTCAGGCGGCAATTCGAGCACGCGGACACCATCGTCTTAGCGCCGGTGCGCTCGACCTGTTCCATCTTGAGCTTGAACACCTGATAGCGCAGCGGTGCCGCCCGGCCGATCGCCTGGACGCCGCCGCCGCCGCCGCAGCACCAGTTCTCGTCTCCGGTCGGCGTCATCTCGCGAAGATCGCGCGCGAAGTCGCGCAGCACCTCGCGCGCATCGGCGGTCGCGCCGCCGCGCCGCGAGACCTGACAGGGGTCGTGATAGGTGATCGGCTCCTCGAATGGTGTGAGCCTGAGCTTCCCGTCGCGCTTCAGGTGCGCGAGGAACTCGGAGATGTGCAGCACCTGGAACGGCAGGGGCCGGCCGAGCATCGCGGCGGCGGACCAGCGCAGCACCCCATACGCGTGCCCGCACTCGGGGATCACGACGGTCTTCGCACCGACGCTCTCGGCGGCGGCGACGATACGCTCGACCATCGTCTTCGCGATCACGCCCTTGCCGGCGAGGTAGCCGAAGTTCGTCGCCTCGTAGCCCTTCGTGGAGAGCGTCCAGGAGACCCCGGCGTGGTTCAGGAGCTTCGCCATCGCCGCGACCGACTTCGGGTATTTCATCGTCTCGACCGAGGAGAGCGTCAGCAGCACGTCCGCCTTCGGCTCGTCCAGCGGGATCGTCACCTCGTTGTCGTCGGCGATCCAGGCGATGCGGTCGCGAAGCTTGTCCGCGGTCACGCCGAGCGGGCTCCCGTGGTCGCGTGAGTTGTCGGCCGCGGCGAGCAGATCGGCGGGACCGAGCCCCGCGGCGACGAAGGCCCGTCGTGCACCCCCGACGATCGAGGCGATGTCGATGCCCATCGGGCAGATCATCGTGCAGCGACCGCACATCGTGCAGGTGTCGAACAGCAACTCTTCCCACTCCCGGAGGTCGCGCTCGCCGATCGGGCGCGCGAAGCCGAACCAGCCGAACGGGAACTTGTGGTTGCGGTAGGCCTTGGCGATCGGGAACAGCTTGTACGCCGGGGTGTGACGCGGATCGCCCGACGCGGCGTAGAAGTGGCAGGCATCCGCGCAGGCGCCGCAGTGCACGCACCCCTCGAGGTAGGTCGCGAGATGGCCTTCGGTCTGGGCGAGGAACGTGCGGGTCGCGGCCTTCAGATCGATCGCGGTGCTCATGATCGGGCGCTCCTGCGGATGCCGAACGACAGCCGTTCATCCGCACCGACGACGTGCACCGCGCACGCGATGCAGGGGTCGAAGCTGTGGACCGTGCGCTGGATCTCGAGCGGCTGCGCGGGATCGTAGACCGTGTGGCGGTCCATCAGCGCCGCTTCGTACGGACCCGGCTGCCCGGCCGGATCGCGCGGGCCGGCGTTCCAGGTCGAGGGCACGACCGCCTGGTAGTTGTCGATCTTCCCGTCCTGGATCACGATCCAGTGCGCGAGCGCGCCGCGCGGGGCCTCGGTGAAGCCGACGCCGCGCGCCTTCGCCGGCCACGTCGACGGATCCCACATCGCGGGGTTGTGCACCGAGAGGTCGCCGCGCTTGATGTTCGCCGTCAGGTGGCCATGCCAGACGCTCATCTGGTCGGCGATGATCTTGCTCTCGAGCGTGCGGGCGGCGGTGCGTCCCATCGTCGAGAACATCGCGGCGAGCGGCAGGTCGAGCTGCTTGAGCGCGCGGTCGGCGAGCGCCTTCGTCGGCTCGTGTCCCCTCGCGTAGAGCATCAGCACGCGCGCGAGCGGGCCGACTTCCATCGCCTTGCCCTTCCAGCGCGGCGACTTCAGCCACGAGTAGCTCTCGGCGACGTCGAGATGCTCGTACGGCGGCTTCGGACCCGAGTAGTGCAGCCGTGTCTCGCCCTCGTAGGGATGCAGCCCTTCGGTCTTGCCGCCCGCGTAGTCGTACCAGGAATGCGCAACGAACTCCTGGACCTCGCGGGGATCGGCGAGATCGATCGGATGGATCTGCGTGAGATCGCGGCCGAGGATCGCGCCGGACGGGATCAGCCAGCTCGCCGGGTCGTTCATCCCCTTCTCGGGGAAGTCGCCGTAGGTCAGGAAGTTGCCGATGCCCTCGCCGCGCTGGAACCAGTCCTTGTAGAACGAGGCGATCGCAAGAGTATCCGGCAGGTAGACCTGATCGACGAACGCGCGCATGCGCTCGATCACGCTCGCGATCCTCTCCAGACCGGCGAGGTCGAGTGCGGTCGCGGCGGTGCCGCCGGCGCCCGGCGTGTCGATGCTGATCGGTGACGGAGCGCCGCCGACGAGGAAGTTCGGATGGGGGTTCTTGCCGCCGAGGATCGTGTGGATCTGCACGACCTCGCGCTGCCACTCCAGCGCCTCCAGATAGTGGGCGACCGCCATCAGGTTCGCTTCAGGCGGCAGCTTGTAGCCCGGATTGCCCCAGAAGCCGTTCGCAAAGATCCCGAGTTGCCCGGAATCGACGAAGTTCCTGAGTTTCGTCTGCGTGTCCGAGAAGTAGCCGGGGCTCGACTTCGGATACGTCGAGATCGATTGCGCGAGCTTCGACGCAGCCGCCGGATCGGCCTTCAACGCCGAGACCACGTCGACCCAGTCGAGTGCGTGCAGGTGGTAGAAGTGCATCACGTGGTCGTGCACGAACTGCGCGGCGATCATCAGATTGCGGATGAGCTGGGCGTTCGCCGGGATCGGGTAGTTCAGTGCCGACTCGACCGCCCGGACCGATGCGATGCCGTGGACCAGGGTGCATACGCCGCAGATGCGCTGGGCGAACGCCCAGGCGTCGCGCGGATCGCGTCCGCGCAGGATCAGCTCGATGCCCCGGACCATCGTGCCGGAGCTCATCGCGCTCACGATCGAGCCGTTCGCATCGGTCTCGGCCTCGATGCGCAGGTGCCCTTCGATGCGGGTGATCGGATCGACGACGATCTTCGCGTTCGCTGCGTCGCTCACAGTACGACTCCCCTGCGGTTATAGGCGATTCCGGTCTCGCTGCGGGTCACGAAGACGAGGAATGCGTGCATCAACTTCCCGAACGGGAACCAGATCAGCAGCAGCGATACGCTCAGCAAGTGCACCGCGAGCAGCGTCGGATACGGCGCGCCGAGGTGGCTCACCGCGAGCAGCCCGGTCGCGATCGGCAGGAACGTCACGAGCCATGTGAAATAATCGTTGAACGTCGAGATCAGCCGCAGCACCGGATGGGTCAGCCGGCGCGCGAGCGCGAGCGCGAGCGAGCCGAGCGTGACCACGGCGACGCCGGAGATCAGGCCGCTCGGCAGGTTCGGCCAGGCGATGCCGAACAGCCCGCGCAGGAACAGGATGTGCTGCGCGAGCCCGAAGAACACGATCGCGAGCCCGAGGTGCATCACGTAGCCGTTCACGGTCGTGAGCATCGAGGCCCGCGCGAACGGCTTGCGCGGCCACAAGTGCCGGGCGAACCCCCGGACCGCCCCGACCCAGGCCGGGCGCGCGTCTGCGCGGCGCGGCGACGGATCCCGCGCCCATGGCAGCAGGAAGAGCGACAGGAGGCGCCAGGCGACGCCGAACACGAACACGCTGAGCGCGGCGGTGAGCGCCGGTCCCCTCGCGAAATCCAGCAAGTCCATGTCACTCTCCCCGGGAAGCGGTGTTCTTGCGGTGCCGCGCGAGCATCGCGCTCGCGACCCCGACCCCGACGCCGACCGCTGCCGCGGCGCCGACCGATTTGCCGAGGCTGCCGGTGTTCGCCGACAACGGACGATAGAAGCCGCCCTTGTCCCAGAAGTTCGGCTCCGAGCACCCGAGACACCCGTGCCCCGACTGGATCGGGAACGACACGCCGCCGTTCCACTTCACCGTCGGACAGGCGTTGTAGGTCACCGGCCCCTTGCAGCCGAGCTCGTACAGGCACCAGCCGCGACGTGCGCCCTCGTCGTCGAAGCTCTTCGCGAACAGGCCCTTGTCGTAGAACGGACGCCGATAGCAGCGGTCGTGAATCGTCTCGCCGAAGAACGATTTCGGACGCTTCAGCTCGTCGAGGTCGGGGAGCTTCCCGAAAGTGATTAGGTACGCGATCGTCCCGGCCATCGCCTCGGGAATCGGGGGACAACCGGAGATGTTGATCAGCGGTTTGTCGGTGATGATCTCGGAGACCGGCACCGCGCCGGTCGGGTTCGGGTCGGCGTGCGGTATTCCGCCGAACGAGGCGCAGGTGCCGACCGAGATCAGGGCGAGGGCCTGCGCGGCCGTCTCGCGCAGGATCTCGAGATTGGTCTTGCCGGCGATCGTCGCATAGACGCCGCCGTCCTTGGTCGGGACCGAGCCGTCGACGACGACGACGTACTTCCCGGCGTTCGCCCGCATCGCCTCCCGCCGGGCCGCCTCCGCGGCGAACCCGGATACCGCCTGCAGGGTCTCGTGATAGTCGAGCGAGATCAGGTCGAAGATCAGGTGCTCGATCGTCGGCGCGAACGAGCGCGTCAGCGATTCGGTGCAGCCGGTGCATTCCTGGAAGCTCAGCCAGATCACCGACTGGCGTCGGGCGTTCGCCAGACCTTCGGCGAGCGCGCGCGACTGCCAGGACGGCAGGGCCATCAACGCACCGAGGTAGGCGCCGTACTTCAACAGGGCGCGGCGCGAGATCCCGCGCTGCGCGAGCAGTTCGCCGATCGTTCGTTGGTCCGTCATGTCCTCAAGCCTCCGCGCGTCGTGCGCCGCAGCCCGCATCCCGCGGGACGTCAGGGCAGTCTCCCCACTCCTCGAGCAGGTCCTGGATGAGTCGGCAGGCCCCGGGAATCGCGGCGGCGACCGCAGCGGTCGGGTCGAGCCCCCAATCGGTCGATCCGGGCTGGATCGCGACGAGCGCGCGTCGCGATGGCCGGCGGCCGGTCAGTTCGGCCGCTGCGAGCAAGTCGGCGAGCGCGAGTTCGTGAACGCTGCCGCGCTTGCCGGAGAGCCTCGCGTCGAGCGCCGCGTGATCGAACGCGCGCACGGTGCCCGGCGGTGCCCCGAGATCCATCGCGTCGACGGCGATCAGCGCGTCGGCCGAGTCGAGTTCGAACAGGAGATTGAGGCCGAGGGTCCCGCCGTCGCACAGCGTCACCGCGGGCGGCCGGGACCTCCCGTTCAGCGTCCGCTCGAGCGCGCGGATCACGTGGATGCCGACCCCATCGTCGGTCAGCAACACATTCCCGAGACCCAGCACCAAGACCTGGGTCGTCGCGATGCCGACAGCCATAGCCGGTTTCCCTTCCTGAGCTGGTTCCGGCAGAGCCGGGGGATTCCGTCGCCTGACGATAGTCGCCCGCCCGACCGCGGGATCCCATACGGGATCCCGCGTAGGCGGTTACGGACCCTCGCAGGATCAGGCCGTGAGCCGGCCGGCCTGATAGTCGGCGATCGCGCGCTCGATTTCCTCGCGGGTGTTCATCACGAAGGGACCATGCTGCACGACCGGCTCGCCGATCGGCTGCGCCGCGAGCAGCAGCGCCCGCAGACCACGGGGTCCCGCGATGCAGGTCACGACCCCGCCGGCCGCGTCGAGCACCGCGGCCGCCTGGAGCGGCACCGCCCGGGCACCGGTCGCGGTCCGCACCGTCGCGTCGCCTTCGTACGGATAGAGGAACGCGGCATGGCCTGCCGGCAGCGGCTGCGTGAACTCGCCGCCCGGCGGCAACTCGAGGTCGAGGTACAGCGGGTCGGTCGAGAGCTTCGCCGCGAGGCCGTTGATCGGGCCCTCGACGCGCCGATCCGCGATCTGGATCGCGCCCGCGATCACTTTCACCTGCCCGCCCCCGGGGAGGGCCGCGATCGGGATGTCCGCCGCCGGGATGTCCCGATAGCTCGCGGGCTTCATCTTCTCCGCCGCCGGCAGATTGATCCACAGCTGGAAGCCGCGCATCCGGCCCTCGGACTGCCGCGGCATCTCGGAATGGATCACGCCGCGCCCGGCGCACATCCACTGAACGCCGCCCGGCCCGAGATCACCGACATTGCCGAGGTGGTCGCGGTGCTGCATGTGACCGTCGATCATGTACGTCACCGTCTCGAATCCGCGGTGCGGGTGCGGCGGAAATCCCGCGATGTAGTCGTCCGGATTGTCCGTGCCGAATTCATCGAGCATCAGGAACGGATCGACGCGCAGCGACGGCGCGCTGCCGAGGCTGCGGCGCAGCTTCACGCCGGCTCCGTCGGATGCGGCGACCGACGGGACGATCCGCGCGACGCCGCGCTCAGCGACCGCGGCGCGCATCGAGGCTCCACGGCCCGGCGCCGTGCGCGACCAGCACGAGGAATCCGCCGGCGATCGCGATGTCCTTCAGCAGCATCAGCTGCTGGATCTCGTCGCCGATCGCGTGATGAAAGATCGCGCCGGCGAGCAGGCTGAACCCGGCGAGCAGGAACGCCGCGAGCCGTGTCCACAGGCCGAGCACGATCAGCACGCTGCCGCCGATCTCGGTCAGGATCACGAGCGGCAACAGCGCGCCCGGGACGCCGGCCGATTGCATGTAGGCCTGAGTGCCCGCGTAGCCCCCGATCTTCGAGACGCCGGCGAGCACGAACAGGATCACCAGCAGGATGCGGCCCCCGAGGTCCGCCGACTTTTGCCATGAACTCATTGTCTGTCGCTCCTGGCCCCTCTGGGGCCCGTTGGAAGTGGCCGCCGATCCTGGCGGTGAAGCCATTTAACTATTGATTTAATCGTTATAAAAGTCGATTTTGTTCGGATTATCTATCATAATTATAGATATATGAAGCCCTCTGCAAGCCATGCGCGAATCACCCTCGAGCAATGGCGAACCCTGATCGCGGTCGTCGAAGCCGGCGGCTACGCGGCCGCGGCCGCGCGGCTGCACAAGAGCCAGTCCGCGGTGACCTACGCGGTCCAGAAGCTCGAGGCGGTGCTCGGCCTCAAGGCGTTCGAGATCCAGGGACGCAAGGCCGTGCTGACCCCGACCGGCCAGTTGCTGGTACGGCGCGCCCGCGCGCTCACCGAAGAGGCCCTCGCGCTCGAGGCGGCGGCGGCGACGCTCGCCGCCGGCTGGGAGCCCGAGCTGCGGCTCGCGGTCGACGTCGTGTTCCCGACCTGGTTGCTGCTCGAGGCCTTGCGCGCGTTCGCGGGCGAGCGGCCGGCGATGCGGATCGAACTGCACGAGACGGTGCTCGGCGGTACCGAGGACGCCTTGACGCAGCGTCAGGTGGATCTGGCGATCGGCCCGATCGTACCGCCGGGGTTCGTCGGAGACCCGCTGATTGCGCTGCGCTTCGTCGCGGTCGCGGCGCCGACGCATCCCCTGCACGCGCTCGGTCGCCCGATCACCTATCAGGATCTGCGCGCCCATCGGCAGTTGGTGATCCGCGACTCCGGGTTGCGCCGGCACCGGGACTCCGGGTGGCTCGGCGCGGAGCGGCGCTGGACGGTGAGCCACAAGGCGACCGCGATCCGCGCGGTGCAGCTTGGGCTCGGCTTCGCGTGGTATCCCGACGAGATGATCCGCGACGAGCTCGCGAGCGGCGCGCTGATGCCGCTGCCGCTGCGCGAGGGGGGTGAGCGGCGGGTCGAGCTGTACCTGATCATTCCCGATCCGGACTACGCGGGACCCGGTGCGCGGCGCCTCGCCGAGATCCTGCGCGAGACGACCGCGCGCGCCGAGCCGTCCCGGGGGCCTTGAGCGGCCCGCGCGGTCGGCGGCGGCGTGCGGACGGTTCGCGGAGTCCGGCGAATCGCCGGCCGTGGTCGATCAGCGGCGCGCGAGCGACCAGCGCGGCGGCGCGCCGGTCGACGCCGCCGAGGCATCGTGCCGTGCGCGGCCCCAGGTCCAGTACAGGCCGAGATACGCGACCGTGTGCATCGCACCCGCGACGCTGCGACCTGCGCTGAAGAGCAAATTGAAGGTCGGCGTGAAATTATAGTAGCCGCCGACGTTCAGGATCGTCCGGCCGCGTCCCGCGACGACGTCCGCGCCCTGGTCGAACAGTTCCGCACCGAGCGTCCACTTCGGTCCGACGTCGCGCTGCACGAGCCAGCCGGCGAACGCATAGCTGCGCTGCCCGGGCGCGTGATTGACGACGTAGCCGCCGCCGCCGTAGGTCACCCACGGCCCCAGCGTCTTCTGTGCCCAGATCGGCAGGCGCCACCAGGTTCGACCGTTGCCGAGACCCGCACGCGCAGCGCCGGTCGGCAGTTCCGCCATCGGGAAGATCCCCACCTGTGGCCGGTCGGCGGTCTCGTCGAACAGCCGAAACTTGATCCCGACCTCGACGTCACCGATCCCCGAGGCGCTCGGACCGCCGCGCGGGATCGATTCCGCGTAGGGCACGACGAGATGGAACTGCGTTTCCGGCAAGATTCCATAGTTGTACTCGAACGCCGGCAGCGCGACGCTCTTGCCGCCCGCGGTCTGGTCGTCGGTCGCGAACACGTAGAACTCGCTGTGATGATAGTCGACGGGCTCCGGATCGTCGGTGAGGAACGGCGGGCCCGCGAGCGCGGTCCGCCAGGCGGCGAGCGTCGCGAGTGCGAGCGCGGCGGCGAGGGCCGTGCTCGCACGGACCGTGGTCGCCCCGACGGGTTGTGGTCGATGCGTCATCGCCGCCGGCCTCCCCCTCGTCAGCTGCGGGCGAACAGCAGCTGGTCGACCGTGTCCTTGTCGATCGGTTCGTTGAACAAGGCCCGCACCAGCAGGTCGCTCCCGAGCACCTGGGGCGCGAACAGCATGTCCGGCTGCACCCGCCGGATCTTGCCGAGGTGCCGTGCATCGTTCACGCCGGCGATCGTCTTCACCTGCGGCGCGATTTCCTTGACGGCGAGCACCGCGAACGCGTTCTCCGCGTCGTCGTCGCGCAAGGTCAGCACCGCGCGGGCCTGCGGCACGCCAGCGGTCTCGAGCACCTCGTTGCGGTTCGGGTCGCCGGTGATCACGTCCGCCTCCGGCGGGTAGGGCGATGGCCGGTCGGGCGGCGCGATCACCGTGACCGCCGCGCCGCGCGACTCGAGCTGCTTCCAGAGCGCGTACGCGAGCGCCGAGGTGCCGATGATCACGAAGTGCCCGGTGCGTTGCTTGCTCTGCATGCGACCCTCGAGTGCGCGCTTGATGCTGCCGCCGACCAGCGGCCCGATCACGACCGACAGCGTCGTCGCGAATACCGTGATGCCGAGCACGATCATCGACACGGTGAACATCCGAGCCTCGGTCGTGCGCGGCAGGATGTCGCCGTAGCCGACCGTCGACATCGTCTCGATCGTATAATAGAACGCGGTCGGCAGATCGCGTATCGCCGGCGCGTAGCCGGCGCCGAACCACAACGAGCCGAGCACCCCGTACAGCAGCAGGGTGCCGACGCTCAGCAGTGCGAACAGCGAGCTCGCCGCGAGGTTGCTGCGATCGAAACGTCGCGCGTGCACGAGCAGCACGACGATCAGCAGCGCGGCGGCCCAGAACACCAGCGTCGGCGTCTGCGCGCTCCGCCAGGACAGCGCGGCGACGAATGCACCGAGCAGCAACGCGATCACCCATGCGATGCGCGTGCGCAGCAGCAGGCCGAACGACATCAGCGCGAGCGCGGACCCGACGATCACGTGCGGAAAGGCGGCGAGATCGATCGCGCCGGCGCGGCGATTCCCGACGACGGCGAGCGCAGCGAGCATCGGCGCGGCGTAAGGACGGATCGCCAGCGCGCCGCACAGCGCGGCGAGCAGCGCCGCGAGCGCGGGGGCGGCGCGCTCGAACGCGCGCTCGAACGCGCGCAGGCGCGCCGGACGCCGGATCGCACGTGGCCATCGGCGGCGCCGCGGAACGGGCTTCGCGGACGTCGGTGGTCTGGAACGGGGCGCAGTCGAGGACATCGCGGGGCGTCGTGCCGCTCATCGGGCGTCGGGGGCCCTACGATAACAAACGGGGCGGCGAAGCGGGCGCAGGCGAGCAACGATGAGGCGACTCGGCGCGAGGGCGGCGAGTGCGAGATCGAGACCCCCGGGGGTGGCGGCTACGGGAGCGCGTTCGAGAGGGCGTGATCGCCGACCCGGATCCCGAGCCGATCGCAGACCCCGCCCTGCAGCTCGACGACCGCGCGGGTCCCCGCGGGCGCATAGATCAGGTCGCGCGACAGCGGTTGCGCGCGCCGCGTGATCGCCGCGATCCGGCCGTGCGCGTCGACGAAGAGCATGTCGAGCGGCACGTAGGTGTTCTTCATCCACATCACGACCGGCTGCTCCTGCGGGAACGGGAACAGCATGCCGTCGTGCGCGGCGAGATCGCGCACGAACATCAAGCCTTGCTCGGCTCGTTGAGGCGTGTTCGCGATCCAGATGCGAAAATCGATGACCTGCCCCGCCGCGGTGCGGATCGCGAGCACGCTGTGCGGGAACGCCGACAGCGGTTCTGGCGCAGCCGCGCGGACGGCCCGTGGCGTGACGGTGCCCGCGAGCAGTGCGAGCAGCGCGAGGATCGGGCCGGCGAGCCCGGCCCGCGTGCGCGCCCGGATCGTGCGCGCGTCAGCGAGCCGCATAATTCACCGGGCCCGCGAAATCGAAGCGACTGACCAGGATCTCGCCGCGGCCGTGAATCGCGCGAGCGGGTTCCGTGCAGAAGCCGTGCACCTCGACCCGGTAGGTGTGCGCCGCCGCGAGGCGTCGCTGCGTCAACGAGTCGATCGTGCAGCGCCGATCGCCGAGCGTGCCGAATACCCGGCCGTCGCTCTCGTCGATTACCGTGAGGTTGAGTCGCCCCTCGCGCAGCGGTGCCCCCTCGCGCACGCCGGTCAGGCCGAACAGGAACAGCAGGCGCGGCCGCGCGCCGCTCGCGCGCCGAAAACTCATGCGTATGCCGGACGGGTCGAGCTTCGGCTCCCCGGCGCACCAGGTGCCGCGGTTCGGCCAGTGCAGGTTCGCATCGATCGAGCCGCCGATCCGCGCGCGCAGATAGCCGTGCCCACCCGGCAAGCACACCGGGATCGTCGCGCGCGCGACGCGAATCGCGGACGCATTCGCGAGCGCGGCGGCGGCGAGCAGTCCTGCGGCGAGGAGGAGCGGGTGCGGGACGCGCCGCGAGCGTAGGCGTTTGGCGACAGCGATGTCGCCGGGAATTCTCGGTATCATCCTCTGCAGTGAACCTCGACGTCACGCCCGTGCCGATGCCGATTGTGCCACGCCGCCGCCGCGCGGTGGGCGCCGGAGCCTGTGCGATCGCGGCGATTCTCCTGTCCGCGTGTTCGACGCTCGCGCCGCGGGTCGCGACGCCGCGGCTCACGCTCACCGGCATCGAGCTGCTCGGCGGCAATCTGTTCCAGCAGGATTTCCGTCTCGACCTGCGAATCGACAATCCGAACGCCCATGCGTTGCCGATCGAGCGGGTGCGCGCGCGCCTGCGCCTCGGCGGCGAACAGGTCGCGAGCGGCACCTCGCTGCGTCCATTCATCATCCCGCCGATGGGCGCTGCGCGCTTTCAGATGACCGTGAGCGCGAACCTGGCCGCAGGGATGGCGGCGCTCGCGCCGCGCCTCGGTCGATCGACGGCGACGATCCCCTACGAGCTCGACGGCGTCGTGCGTCTCGATCTGCCCCTGTTCCATTCGCTGCCGTTCCACGAGCGCGGGACCCTGCCGCTGCGCGACCTGTGCGCGATGCCCTGCCGAACGCCCGTGGGAAGTCATTAACTTCCTGATTCAAATGAACTAATCGCTGTCCGGGCGGGTTCCGGGGGCAGCGCTCTGGTACACTGGGCGGCGAAAGACCGCCGCGACCCGCAGTCGTCCCCCGGGGACCATTGCGCGATGGTCCGCGCGGCGAGCCGGATCCGATCTCATGGCGTTGACCCCTTACCAGCAACTCGAGCAAGAGTTTCGACGCCTGCACGCGTTCCGCGGCGCGCTGTCGCTGCTGCGCTGGGACGCGGCGGTGATGATGCCTCGCGGCAGCGCCGAGGTGCGTGGCGAGCAGCTCGCGGCGCTCGAGACGGAACACCATGCGCTGTTGACCACGCCGAAGGTCGCGCGCCTGCTCGAGCGGGCCGAGGCGGGCGCCTCGCAACTCGACGACTGGGCGCGTGCGAACCTGCGCGAGATGCGCCGCCAGCGCGACCACGCGATCGCGACGCCGCCGTCGCTGGTCGCCCGGCTCGCGAAGGCAACTGCGCGCGCCGAGGTCTTCTGGGTCGAAGCGCGCAAGGCCGGCGACTTCAAGGTCTTCGCACCGTATCTGACCGAAGTCGTGCACCTCGTGAGGGACAAGGCCGCGCTCGTCGGCCAGGCGCGCGGCCTCGCGCCGTACGATGCGCTGGTCGACGCCTTCACCCCGGGGATCACGACCGCCGACATCGAAACGATCTTCAAGTCGCTGTCGCGAAAACTCCCGGGCCTGATCCATCAGGCGATCGAACTGCAGTCGACCCAGCCACCGCTGCCGATCGAGGGCAAGTTCACGGTCGGACGGCAGCGCCAGCTGATCGTCGACGTGCTGAAGGCGATGGGGTTCCCGTTCGAACGCGGCCGGCTCGACGAGAGCGAGCATCCGTTCACCGAGGGCGTGCCGGGTGACATCCGCATCACCACCCGGATCGACGTCGCCGACCCCTTCACCGGGCTGCTCGGCGCGGTGCACGAAACCGGTCATGCGCTGTACGACCTCGGGCTGCCGCAGCCCTGGCTCGATCAGCCGGTCGGCCAGGACCGCGGACTCGCGCTCGAGGAGAGCCAGTCGCTGTTGTTCGAGATGAACCTGTGCCGCGGGCGGGCCTTCGTGAAATACCTGCGGCCCCTGCTGGAGAAGCACCTGCAGGTGATGGGTCCGGAGTGGCAGGACGAGAACCTCTATCGGCACCTGATTCGAGTCCGCCGCGCACCGATCCGTATGGACGCCGACGAGCTGACCTATCCGGTGCACATCATGGCCCGCTACGACCTCGAGAAGCGGATCCTCGACGGCGCACTCGCGGTCGCGGACCTGCCGGCGGCGTGGAACGAGGCGCTCGACCAGCGACTCGGGCTGCGCCCGGGAAGCGACGTCGACGGCTGTCTCCAGGACATCCACTGGGCCGTCGGGCATTTCGGCTACTTTCCGTCGTATGCGCTCGGGGCGGTGATCGCCGGCCAGCTGTACGAGGCGCTGCGCGGGGAGCGTCCTGCGCTCGACGAGGAGATCGCAGCGGGCCAGTTCGCTGGCGTGCTCGAATGGCTGCGGGATCACGTGCACGGGGTCGGGGCGCGTCTGCCGCTGAAGGAACTCATCCAGCACGCGACCGGCAAACCCCTGTCGGCCGCGGCCTACCTGCGCTGCCTGGAAGCGAAGTACCTCGAGGCGAGTTGAGCGCGTGACGTCGGGCAACTTCAAGCGGCTGCAGTCGCGGCTCCGAGGCCTCGTCGGCAAGGCGATCGAGGACTACCAGATGATCGCCGATGGCGATCGGGTGATGGTGTGCCTGTCGGGCGGCAAGGACTCGTACACGATGCTCGACCTGCTGCTCAGCCTGCAGAGGAACGCTCCGGTCCGTTTCGAGTTGCTCGCGGTGAATCTCGATCAGAAGCAGCCGGGCTTCCCCGCCGAGGTGTTGCCGCGCTATCTCGACGGTCTCGGCGTGCGTTACCACATCATCGAGCAGAACACGTACGCCGTCGTCAAACGCGTGATCCCGGACGGCAAGACGATGTGCGGCCTGTGCTCGCGGCTGCGCCGGGGCGCGCTGTACCGGTTCGCCGCCGAGAACGGCGTCACCAAGATCGCGCTCGGACACCATCGCGACGATCTCGTCGAGACGCTGTTCCTGAATCTGTTCCACGGGGGTCGCCTGAAGGCGATGCCACCGAAGCTGCTGAGCGAGGACCGGCGACACGTCGTGATCCGCCCGCTGTGCTACGTACCGGAGCGATTGATCGTGCGCTACGCCGCCGCGCGGCGGTTCCCGATCATCCCGTGCACGCTGTGCGGCTCGCAGCCGAATTCCCAGCGCATCGCGGTCAAGCAGCTGCTCGCCGGCTGGGAGCGGGAGCACCCGGGACGGGTCGAATCGATCTTCTCGAGCCTGCGCCACGTCGCGCTCTCGCAGCTCGCCGATCCGGCCGCGTTCGACTTCGCGGGAATCGATGCGCGCCGGCGCGCCGCCGGTCCCGGTGCCGAGGAGTCGCCGACCCTCGACGAGCCTCTCGACGCGCAACCCGAGGAGCCTCTGTTCTGAGCGCCGTGGAGTCGGTATCGCCGCCGCGCAGCGCCTGGCTCGAGCCCGGCCGCCTGCTGCTCGGGGATCATCCGGCCGCCGCCGGTGGCGTGGAGGCGCGCATCGCGGCGCTGCTCGATGCGGGCATCAGCTATTTCATCGATCTGACGCGCGCCGGCGAATGCGCCCCGTACGATCATCGCCTGCCCACGTCGCGCGCCGACGACGGGCGCTACGTGATCTACGTACGGCGGGCGATCGGTCGCGGCGAGGTGCCGGCGACGTCGGTCGCGATGGCCGAGACCCTGGATTACGTCGGTCGAGCGCTCGAAGTCGGGCACCGGGTGTACCTGCACGCGGGCGATGACGCGGGCCGCCTCGTTGCGGTCGCCGGTTGCTGGCTGCGCCGGCAGGGCGAGGCGAGCGACGCCGCGCTCGAGCGTGCGAGACGCGCGTGGATCGCCGCGTGCGTCGCCGCCGGCGCGGACGAGGCGATGGGCGAACCGGAGAACGAGGCGCAGCGTCGCTGCGTCGAGACCTGGAGCGATCCGGGTGCGGCGGACGAGGCCGCCGTGGACGTGCTGGATCTTGCGCTCGTCGGCCGACTGCGCTCGCGCTATCACGGCGGCGTGATCGGCCTCGCCTGCGGCGATGCCCTCGGCGCGTCGACGCAGTATCGACGACCGGGCTCGTTCGCACCGATCACGGGCTTCGTCGGTGGCGGTCACTGGCAGCTGCCGCCCGGCGCCTGGACCGACGACACCTCGATGAGCCTGTGTCTGGCGGAGAGCCTCCTGTCGACCGACGCGTTCGAGGAGGACGATCAGCGCGCGCGCTACCGCCGCTGGCAACGTCACGGCGAGTGCAGCAGCACGGGACACTGCGTCGGCATCACGGCTGCGGTCGCGGCCTCGCTGCAGCGGTCCGCGCCGGTCGAGGGCGGACCGGAGGCGATCGTGCGCGCCGGCATCGTCGCACTGTTCGCCGCGTCGGATCCGTCGCGGGTGTTCGCCGGATCCGCGGCGGCCGCGGCGGTGACCGACGCCTCGATTCCGGTGCGGCACGCCGCGATCGCGCACGCCGCGCTGATGCTCGCCGCGCTGCACGGCGCGCGTCGCGAAACCCTGCTCGCGACCGCGCGCGAATTCTGGATCGAGCACGCCGCCGCGCCGCCGGGGATCCTCGACGTGGTGCTCGGCCCCGACGCGCGGCCGGCGCCGAGCGCGCTGCCGTTCCCTTCCGGCGTCGATCCGTTCGCGGCGCTGCGTCTCGCGACGGCCACGGTGCTGAGCGGTGGCGGGTTTCGCGACGGGCTGCTCGCGATCGTGAACCGCGGCGGGGACGCCGATCTGGCCGGCGCGTTGTATGGACAGCTCGCAGGGGCCTTGTGGGGGATCGAGGCGATCCCGGCGGCCTGGCGCGGTGCGATCCGGCGTGCGGCGGCGCTGCGCGAAATGGCCGACCGGCTGCTCGCGGCCGCGCTCGCGCCGAAGTCCTGAGCACCCCGTGCGCCGCGTGCGCACGCCGCCTATAATTTTCCTGGTGCCGAAGTCCTCGCTCCGCCGTCCCGCCGATCGCGCCGCGTCCGCGCGCGCGCGCGCCTGGGAGCGGCTCGACGACGAGCAACTCCTCAGCCTGCGGTTCTGCGACCTCGGCCTGTCGATCACCGGGACGGTGCTCGAGGAGGCGATCGAGAGGCTCTACGCCGAACTCGCGCGCCGCCACATCCGGTTCCGGCCCCACTGCTGGCTCGCCGAGGAGTGGTTCTCGCCGGACGGCGTGCCGGGCATCGCGATCCCGTTCTACCTGGCGCATCCGCGGCTCGCACGTTTGGAGCGCCGCTTCACCGGTGAGGTCGAGGGCGGGAACCGCCAATTCCTGATGCGCATCCTGCGCCACGAGACCGGGCACGCGATCGACAGTGCGTACCGTCTGCGACGGCGCCGCCGCTGGCGCGAAGTCTTCGGACCGGCATCCCTGCCGTATCCGCACAGCTACCGACCGCGGCCAGGGAGCCGGCGCTACGTGCAGCATCTCGGTGACTGGTACGCGCAGGCCCACCCGACCGAGGACTTTGCCGAAACGTTCGCGGTCTGGCTGCAACCGCGGTCCGGCTGGCGCGTCGACTACGCGGACTGGCCGGCGCTGCGCAAGCTGGAGTTCATCGATGGATTGATCGCCGAGATCGGCGCCACCGCGCCGCCGGTGGTCGATCGTCGGCACGTCGAGGACCTCGCCGAGAATCCGCGCACGCTGCGCGCGCACTACGCGTACAAGCGCGCGAGCCTGAAGGCTCCTCGGCGCTTGGCCGCGGACGATCTGCTGCTGAAGATATTCACCGCGACGCCGGCCCGGCGCACCGCGCCGAACGCGGCCCACGCGATCCGGAACCTCGCGAATCCGCTGCGCCGTCAGCTCGTCCGCTCCGGCGCGTTCGGCGATTATCTGGTGCGACAGGTCCTGCGCCTCGTGATCGCGCGCTGCGAGACGCTCGATCTGCGCGTGCACGGCCCGCGCCGCGAACTGCGGACCCAGCTCGCGTGGTTGATCGCCCGGCTCGCGGAATCCTACGAGGAGCGGCAGCTGCCGCGGGTCGCCCTGTGAAGCGCCTGCGCGTGCTCGTGCTCGTGCACTCGACGCTGGTTCCGCCGAACTCGCTCGAGGGATCGACGCCGCAGGAGATCGACGAGTGGCGTACCGAGTTCGACGTGATCTCGCAGCTGCGCGCCGCGGGTCACGACGTGCGGCCCCTCGGGATCAGCGACAGCCTGTCGGAGTTGCGCGCGGCGATCCTCGAGTGGCAGCCGGACATCGCGTTCAACCTCCTCGAGGAATTCAACGGCATCGTGACCTACGATCAGCACGTCGTCGCGTTCCTCGAGCTGATGCGCCAGCCGTACACCGGCTGCAATCCGCGCGGGATGCTGCTGTCGCGGGACAAGGTGCTGTCGAAGCAGCTGCTCACCTACCATCGCATACCGACGCCGCAATTCATGGTGTTCCCGCGGGGCCGCCGGCCGCGCGTGCCCCGGCGACTGCGTTTCCCGCTGTTCGTGAAGTCCTCGACCGAGGACGCCTCGCTCGGGATCGCGCACGCGTCGGTGGTCGAGGATCCGCGGCAACTCGCCGAACGGATCGAGTTCATCCACACGCAGACCCATTCCGATGCGCTCGTCGAGGAGTACGTCGAGGGCCGCGAACTCTACGTCGGCGTGCTCGGCAACGATCGGCTCACGGTGCTGCCGATCTGGGAAATGACCTTCGGCACGCTACCGGTGAACCTGCCGGCGATCGCAACGCGCAAGGTCAAGTGGGATCGCCGCTACCAGCAGAAGTACGGGATCAGCACCGCGGCGGCGAAGGATCTGCCGGAGGCGACGGTGCAGCGGCTCGAGCAGATGACCCGGCGGATCTTCCGCGCGCTGCACCTGAGCGGCTACGCCCGGATGGACTTCCGGCTCCGCGAGGACGGCGAGCTGTTCGTGCTCGAGGCGAATGCGAATCCGAATCTGTCGGCGAGCGAGGACTTCGCGCAGTCGGCGCTGAGCGCCGGCATCGCCTACGCGGATCTCCTGCGCCGGATCGTGACCCTCGGCGCGAACTACCCGGCCGCCTGGCGGGCCGAGCAGGTCTGAGCCGATGCGCGGGATGGCCGGGCGTGGGCACCGTGGCGTCGCGCAGGGGTCTTCCCGCCTTCGCAACGAGACGACGGTGAGCCTGCCGCCGGTGGTCAGCTTCGATCTCGACGACACGCTGTGGCCGATCGCCCCGGTGATCGAGGCGGCCGAGTCCGACCTGTGGGCGTGGTTGTGCGAACGCCATCCGCGGGCCGCGGCCCGCCACAGCATCGAGTCGATGCGCGCATTGCGCGCCGAGGTCGCTGCGCGCTTCCCCGAGCGCGGCCACGACATGACGTTCGTGCGGGTGCATTCGCTCGCGCAGATGCTGGTCGCGGCCGGCTACGAGGCGTCGGCGGCGGATCGCGCGTTCGAGGTCTTCTACGCGGCGCGCAACCGGGTGACCTGTTACGCGGACGTCCGGCCCGCACTCGCGAGGCTCAGCGAGCGTCGACCGCTGTACGCACTCAGCAACGGGAACGCGAACCTCGAACGGTGCGGGATCGCGGCCTTCTTCGCCGGACACGTGCACGCGCAATCGGTCGGCGCGGCGAAGCCGGATCCGCGGATGTTCGCCGCGCTCGCCGCGCGCGCCGGGGTCGCGCCCGCGGACATCCTGCACGTCGGCGACGATCCGTTCGCGGACGTCGACGGTGCCCGCCGCGCCGGGGTGCAGGCGGTGTGGATCAATCGGGAGGGGAGGCCGTGGCCCGCGGAGCTCGAGCCACCGGCCCGCACGATCACGAGCCTCGAGGAGATCGGCTGACGGGCGCGCGTCAGCGCTCGCCCTTGCCCTTGGTCGCGGTGACGCGTCGTCGTAGCGAGATCCAGTCCGACAGCTTGCGCAGGTCCTTCTTCGGTTTGCGGACCCGAGGTTTCGCGAGGTGACCGCTGTCGTAAGGGTCGTAGCCGCGCGTCGCACCCTGGGGATTCGCCCGGACGCCCGGGGCGGTCGGCGGGCCTTCGTCGAGGATCGCGAGACCCGGATGTTCGAGCCGGCGCAGCTGATCGCTCGAGACGTCGCGCCCGAACGCGCCGGTCGACGTCGCCCATTCCCAGACGGCGTTGCCGCGGTCGTCGAAACGCACGCGGCCGCTCGGGTCGTCCGGCGACCGCGGGGCCTTCGGACGCGCGGCACCCGCGGACTTCGGTGGCGTGTTCGAACCCTTGCTCATGAGGCGGAAGTTAGCGATCCGGCACTCGAATATGTCAAGCGGTGGATCGGCGATTCTTGCGAGCCGTCACATTCGGCGCCGATGCCGCGCGCGCAGCAGCGCGAGCGCGGTCTTGCCGTCGTCGATCGACCCGTTCGCGACCTGCTCGATCGCCTCGTCGAGATCGATCCAGCGCAGCTCGAGTTCCTCGTCGGCCTCCGGCGCGCTCTCGCCGATCTCGAGATCCTGCGCGAGATACAGGTGGATCACCTCGGTGAGGATCGCGGGCGCGGGGACGTAGCGCCCGAGCGGGGTCCAGCGCGCCGCGGTGATCCCGGTTTCCTCGCGCAGCTCCCGGACCGCGCACGCGTCCGGCGGCTCGCTCCGATCGAGCTTGCCGGCCGGGACTTCCCACAGGAAATCGTCGACTCCCAGACGATACTGTCGGACCAGGCAGACGCGACCCGCGGCATCGAGCGCCACGACCGCGGCGGCGC
This sequence comes from Pseudomonadota bacterium, assembly GCA_021780395.1. The sequence continues at coordinate 22,514 of JAJXYU010000359.1, read as the reverse complement.
CGGGATGGCGCACCAGATCGTGCTCGTAGATCTGCCCATTCGTCGCCTGCAGGCGGGCGGTCAGCAGCTGGACCACGCGCCCGCGGTGCCGCTCCAGCGTCTCGATCGGGGTCGGTTTGCGCATCGTCGCTCCGTCGGCGGATCTGGATATCCGTACAGGGGCTCCAGTATAGTCGCCCGATGGGCTCGCCGACACCGCGTGCGTTCGATCGCCTGAATCCCGCGCAGCGTCAGGCGGCCACCCATGGCGCCCCCGGACCCGCGGGCGGTTTCCACGCCGGCCCCTTGCTGATCGTCGCCGGGGCCGGTACCGGCAAGACCGCGACGCTCGCGCATCGGGTCGCCCACTTGGTGACGCAGGGCGTCGATCCGGCGCGGATCCTGATGCTGACGTTCACGCGCCGCGCCGCCCAGGAAATGGTCCGGCGCACCGAGGCGATTCTCGCCGAGACCGCCGCACAGACGCCGGGCGGCGCCGCGGCGCGCGCGCTCGCCGCGCGCCTCGGCTGGGCAGGGACGTTCCATTCGATCGGCAACCGGATCCTGCGGCTCTATGCGCGACAACTCGGCCTCGATCCGGCGTACACCGTGCTCGATCGCTCCGACGCCGCCGATCTGATCGACGTGCTGCGCGAGGAACTCGGCCTGTCGCGGCAGGAGCGGCGCTTCCCGCGCAAGGACAGCTGTCTGGCGATCTACAGCTATCGGGTGAACACCGGCTGGCCGCTCGCGCGCGCGATCGCGGACCTGCACCCGTGGGCCGCCGACCGGGAAGAGGATCTGCGCGGCCTGTTCCGGGCGTACGTGCTGCGCAAGCAGCGCCTCCACGTCCTCGACTTCGACGATCTGCTGCTGTGCTGGCACGCGATGATGCAGAGCGAGGCGCTCGCGCGCGACCTCGGGCAGCGGTTCGATCATCTGCTGGTCGACGAATTCCAGGACACGAGTCGTCTGCAGGGCGAGATCCTGCAGGCGCTGAAGCCGGACGGCGCCGGCGTCACCGTCGTCGGCGACGACGCGCAGGCCATCTACTCGTTCCGCGCCGCGTCGGTCGACAACATCCTCGGCTTCCCCGATCACTACCGGCCGCGGGCCGAGGTGATCCTGCTCACCGAGAACTATCGATCGACCCAGCCGATCCTCGATGCGGCCAACGCATTGATCGCGGAGGGCGAGCGCCAGCACCGCAAGGTGCTCGGCGGCGGGCGCCGCTCCTCGCAGAAGCCGCGGTACGTGGTACTGGACGACGCGGTCGCGCAGGCGACGTACGTCGCCGACCGGATCCTCGCCGCGCGCGAGAGCGGCGTCGCGCTCCGGCGCAACGCGGTGCTCTTTCGCAGCTCCCACCACAGCGACGTGCTCGAGGTCGAGCTCGCGCGCCGCCGGATCCCGTTCGTGAAATACGGCGGGCTCAAGTTCCTCGACGCGGCCCACGTGAAGGACCTGCTGTCGGTGCTGCGCTTCGCGGACAATCCGCGCAACGCGGTGTCCGGCTTCCGGGTGCTGAAGCTGCTGCCCGGGATCGGGCCGGCGATCGCGCAACGTGCGCTCGCGCACCTCGAGGCCCGCGAGCATTCGATCGGCGCGCTCGCCACGTTCGCCGCGCCGCCATCAGCGCGGATCGATTTCGCCGGATTTTGCGACGTGCTGCGCGCGCTCGCCGACCCGAACACCCCGTGGCCGGGTCAGGTCGGCCTGGCGCGCCGGTGGTACGAGCCGCAACTCGATCGGCTCTACGAGGCGTCGCGGGTCCGCCTCGGCGATCTCGAACAGCTCGAACAGCTCTCCACGCGGTACGCGACGCGCGAGCGGTTCCTGAGCGAGCTCGCGCTCGATCCGCCCGCGGCGACCGGGGATTGGTCGCGGGACGCCTCGAAGGACGAGGACTACGTCGTGCTGTCGACGATCCATTCGGCGAAAGGCCAGGAGTGGGACCAGGTGTTCGTGCTGAACGTCGCTGACGGCAACTTCCCGTCGGAATTCGCCGCGGGCAAGCCCGAGGCGCTCGACGAGGAGCGGCGGCTCCTCTACGTTGCGATCACGCGTGCGCGGAACGAGCTGCATCTGTGCGCGCCGTTGCGCTACGCGATCACGCAGCAGTCGCGGACCGGCGATGCCCACGTCTACGGCGCGAAGAGCCGTTTCCTGACCGACGCGGTGCTCGCGTGCTTCGAGCAGATCTCGATGACCCCGCCGACGGTGCTCGACGCGTCGATGCCGGGTGACGGACCGATGGTCGACGTCGTCGCGAGAATGAACGCACTCTGGTAACGAGCGACCGCTCGACGCCGTTGCGCCGCTCGAGAAAAAGTCGTTCGAACGGGACTCGCTCCCCCCGCCGAGTCCCCGCTCCCGCGGCCCGTCACCGGGCCGCGGGAGACTCGATCACCAGCGGCGCGGTCCGCCGCCGCCACCGCCGCCCATCGGCTTCGGACGCGGCGCGCGTTCCTGCGCTTCGTTGACTCGTAGCGGTCGACCCCCCATCTGAAAGCCGTTGGTCTGTTGAATCGCGTTCTGCGCGTCGCTCGCGGACATGTCGACGAACGCGAATCCCCGGGGACGTCCCGTCTCGCGATCGTTGATCATCTTCACGGACTCGACTTTGCCGTAGCGCTCGAACAGGCTACGAACCTCGTCTTCCGTCGCCGAGAACGGCAGGTTGCCAACGTAGATCGTCGTCATTCAACTGGTCTCTCTAGCAGTGGGCGCATGGCGCTCGGTCTCGATTCTCATCGTCGAGTCCGCTCCCGCGCCGCTCCAACACGCAACCCGATCCCGCGAGGCGCGGCATCGGGCTGACCCTTCGGCCGTACACTATCCAATCGAGCGGGCAGCCCTTCCCGAACGCCCGCTAAATGATCTAGAGAACGAACCTTCGCCGGATGCTACGCCAGGGTGTCAAGGTTGGCAAACCAGCGGTTTTCGCGTGTCGCGAGGCTCGCGCGCTCAGCCCTCGTCGCCGGTCGCGACGGGTCGGGCGGGGTCCGCGACCCATTCGCTGAAGGAGCCGGGGTAGAGCTTCGCGCCGTGCAAGCCCGCGATCTCGAGCGCGAGCAGGTTGTGGCACGCGGTGACGCCCGATCCGCACATCGCGATCACCGCGGCGGGCGACGCCCCGCGCAGGAAGTCGATCCAGCGCCGGCGCAGTTCCGCCGCGTCGAGGAATCTGCGGTCCGGTCCGAGATTGCGCGTGAACGGATGATTGCGCGCACCGGGCACGTGGCCGGCGACGCGGTCGAGGGGTTCGACCGCGCCGGTGAATCGTTCCGGCGCGCGCGCATCGACGAGCACGCGCCGCGGATCCCTGAGCGCCTGCTCGACCTCGGCGGTCGTCAGCAGCGCCGCCGCGTCCGGTCGGGCGCGCAAGCTCGCTGGCGCCGGCGGCGCCGGCTCGCCGGTCTCGACCGCGCCCCCGGCCGCGAGCCAGGCGGCGTAGCCGCCGTCGAGCACCGCGACCCGCTCGTGGCCGATCCAGCGAAGCATCCACCACAGGCGCGCGGCGAATGCGCCGCCGGCCTCGTCGTAGGCGACGACCTCGGTGCCTTCGCCGACGCCGAGGCTCGCGATCCAGGCTGCGAAGCGCCCCGGATCGGGCAGCGGATGGCGGCCGCTGCCGACGGTCACCGGCGCGGACAGATCCTCGTCGAGGCTCGCGTAGCGAGCGCCGGGGACGTGACCCGCTCGATAAACCTCGCGGCCCGCGCTCGGACGGGCCAGGTCGAAACGACAATCGATCGGTACGGTACGGCCGTCGCCGAGACGCTGCGCGAGCGCGGCCGCATCGATCAATGGGCGCCATTCCATCGGCGCAGCTTAGCGCAAGGTGGCCGCGGCGGTTCATCCGTTACAATCCGCGCGCATGGGACTCACGTTGTACTGGGGGAGCGGCAGCCCCTTCTCGTGGCGCGTGCTGCTCGCGCTCGAGCACAAGCGGCTGCCGTACGAATCCCGGCTGCTGCAATTCGACAAGCAAGAGCACCAGTCGCCACCGATGCTCAAGCTGAATCCGCGGGGCCGGCTGCCGGTGCTCACGGACGGCGACTACGTGGTCTTCGAGTCGCTCGCGGTACTCTATTACCTCGATGCGCGCTACCCGGAGCGGCCGATCTTCGGCGCCGGTCCCGAGGAAGCGGGTGTGATCATGCGGGTGATCTGCGAGTTCCAGGCGTACGCGGAGCCCGCCGCGCAGCGCATCGTCGATGCGGTGTTCGCGGGCCCGGTCGCGCCGGGAGATCCGGCGACGAGCGACGCGATGCACACCGTCGCGCGCGAGGCGCGCACGCTCGAGGCGCGGCTCAGCAAGGAGCACTGGATCGTCGGCGAGCGTTATTCGGCCGCGGACATGGTGATCTTCCCGTGGCTGAAACTCCTGCTGCGCGCGCTCGGGCGCACCGAGGCGGCCGAACTCGGCGCGCGCTTCCTGCCGCTCGAACGGAATTATCCGGCGCTCGCCCGCTGGATCGAGCGCATCGAGGCCCTGCCGAACTATGCGAAGACCTGCCCGCCGCACTGGCGCGGCTCTTGAGCCCACCGCATGGCGCCGGGTACGCTGCGCACCTGCGATGAACCGACGGGCGAATTCTTGAGGCGAACGAGGCATCATGAGCGATAACGCAGTGCACGTGACATTCGGCGGCAAGATCGTGTTCGTCGGGTTCGGCAGCATCGGTCAGGGCGTGCTGCCGCTGATCCTGCGGCACGTCGGGATCCGCGCCGAGCGGATCCTGATCGTGACCGCGGACGAGACCGGGCGTGAGGAGGCCGAACGCTATGGCGCGCGATACCTCGTGACGCCGCTCACCGAGGCGAACTTTCGCAGCGTGCTCGAGCCGCAGCTCGGCGCCGGCGACTTCCTGCTGAACCTCTCGGTCGACGTGTCGAGCATCGCGCTGGTCCGCTTCGCGCGCGAGCGCGGCGCGCTCTACCTCGACACCTGCATCGAGCCGTGGGCTGGGGGCTATTTCGATCCCGCGCTCTCGGTCGAGAACCGCAGCAACTACGCGTTGCGCGAGGATGCGCTCGCGCTGCGCCAGGGTTTCCGCGGCGGTCCGACCGCGGTGCTCACCCATGGTGCGAACCCCGGGATGGTGTCGCACCTCGTCAAGCGGGCCCTGCTCAACATCGCCGCCGATACCGGCGTGCGCGTCGCGCAACCCCGCGACCGCGCGGCGTGGGCGCGGCTCGCGCAGCGGCTCGGGATCAAGGTCATCCACGTCGCGGAACGCGATACGCAGGTCGCCGGCGTGCCGAAGCGGGTCGGGGAGTTCGTGAACACGTGGTCGGTCGACGGATTCGTGAGCGAGGGGTCGCAACCGGCCGAACTCGGCTGGGGAACGCACGAACGGCACTTCCCGGTCGACGGCGGACGCCATCGCCGTGGGTCCGGTTGCGCGATCTACCTGAACCGGCCGGGCGCGAGCACGCGGGTGCGGACCTGGACGCCCGACGCGGGCTGCTTCCACGGGTTCCTGATCACGCACTCGGAAGCGATCTCGCTCGCCGACTACTACACCGTCGAGGACCAGGGGCGTGTCGTCTACCGGCCGACCTCGCATTATGCGTACCATCCGTGCGACGACGCGGTGCTGTCGGTCCACGAACTCGCGGGACGCAACTGGCGGATCCAGGATCGCAAGCGCATCCTGATGGACGAGATCGTCTCCGGGGTGGACGAGCTCGGCGTGCTGCTCGCGGGGCACGCGAAGAATGCCTACTGGTACGGATCGCAGTTGTCGATCGAGGAGGCACGCCGTCTCGCGCCCCACAACAGCGCGACGAGCCTGCAGGTCACCGCGGCGGCGCTCGCGGGCCTGATCTGGGCGATCGAGAATCCCGACCGCGGGATCGTCGAGCCCGACGAGATGGACTTCGAGCGGCCGCTCGAGATCTGCGGACCCTATCTCGGCCCGCTCGTCGGCCGGTATACCGACTGGAACCCGCTCGAGCGCCGCGGCGAACTGTTTCCGGAGGATCTCGATCTCGACGATCCCTGGCAGTTCAAGAACGTCCGGGTGGTGTGATCGGCGAGCCGCGGATGGCCCGCGAGCGGTTCAGGTCGGCGGGTCGTAGCGGATCTCGACGATCGTCAGGCGGCGCAGCCCCGCGGGCAGCGCGACGGTGACCTCCTCGTCGAGCGCGCGCCGCAGCAACGCGCGCCCGAGCGGGGAATCCATGCTCACGTAATCGGCCGCCATGTCGAACTCGTCCGGGCCGACGATCCGGTGCCAGCGCCGCTCTCCGTGCTCGTCCTCGACGCGCACCCACGCGCCGAAGTAGACCCGACCCGGATCGCGGCGCACCCCGGCCGCGCGGGTATCGACGATCGTGATCCCCTCGAGGCGCTTGCGCAGGAAGCGTACGCGGCGAAGGATCTCGTGCAGGCGCTTCTTCCCGTAGGTGTACTCGGCGTTCTCCGAGCGATCGCCTTGCGCCGCCGCCGCCGCGACGGCCTGGGTGACGACCGGCCGCTCGACCTGCCAGAGCTGGTGCAGTTCCTCGCGCAGGCGCCGTGCGCCTTCCGGCGTGATGTACTTCGAGGCCGGCGCTGCCGGCGGGCGATATCGGGACACGGTGCGGGAACCCCCGGGCGGACGCCGAGAACGTGACCGGCGTCCCATCGGTGGACGGGTGATTGAGCAACCGCTCACGGCAGCTGCGATCGGTCGGACCTTAAGCTAGTCGCGCATGGGCATCAAGTACTACACCCATTTCATCGCGCAGCAGGACGGCGCCGCCGAGAACAGCGAGTACCGCGGGATCGTCGAATTGCTCGGACGGCTCGAGCCGCGCGAGGGCGAACGTGAGATCGCGCGCGTGCTCGCGCGCAGCTTCGACCTCGAGGAGTCGGCGATCCAGATCCTGCAGTGGCAGCGCTTGCACTGAATCCCCTGGCGGGTCTCGCTTCCCTTCGGTGAGACCCGCACTTCCCCAGCCCCGAGCGATTCTCTCGGGGTTTTTTTTGCCCTGCGGCCCGAGCCGACCGAGATGCTAGACTGATCGGCGCGCACCGTTTCGCGCGATCGCCGCACCGATTCGAGGAGGGAACGCATGGGGAACCGATCGCGATTGATCCTGGTCGTTCTGGCGGGCGTGCTGCTCGTCGGGTGCGGCTACAACAAGATCCAGAGTCAGGACGAACGCGTGAAGTCCGCGTGGTCGGAAGTGCTGAACCAGTACCAGCGCCGCGCCGATCTGATCCCGAACCTCGTGAACACGGTCAAGGGCTACGCGAACCAGGAGCGGCAGGTGCTGGTCGCGGTCACCGAGGCGCGCGCGAAGGTCGGCTCGATCCAGGCGACGCCCGCCCTGGTCGACGACCCGGTCGCGTTCAAGAAGTTCGAGGCGGCGCAAGGGGAGCTGACCAGCGCGCTGTCGCGACTGCTGGTCGTCACGGAGAACTACCCGCAGTTGAAGTCGAATCAGAACTTCCTGGATCTCCAGGCCGAGGTCGAGGGGACCGAGAACCGGATCGCCGTCGCGCGTCACCGGTACATCCAGGCGGTTCAGGCGTACAACACGACCGTGCGATCGTTCCCGGAGAACCTGACCGCGAAGGCGTTCGGCTACAAGCCGCGCCCGAACTTCTCGGTCGAGAACGAGGCGTCGATCGCGAAGCCGCCGACCGTCGATTTCGGTTCCGCCGCCTCGACGCCATGATCGCGGGAGGATCGCGGCGGTGAGCGACCGGCCTCGGCGGCGCGCGTTCGCGGCGCTCGCACTGGGTAGCATACTCGTCGCCGGCGTCGCGGTCGCGAGGGTGCCGGTTCCGCCGTTGACCGGCCGGGTGGTCGACCTGACGGGGACCTTGTCCGGTGCGACGGTCGCGCGGGTCGAACGGCAGCTGGCCGCGTTCGAGGCCCGCAAGGGCACCCAGATCGCGGTGCTGATGGTCCCGACGACCCAGCCCGAGGACATCGCCCAGTACGGGATCCGCGTCGCCGACGCGTGGAAGCTCGGCCGCAAGGGCGTCGACGACGGTGCGATCCTGCTGATCGCGAAGGACGACCGCCGGGTGCGCATCGAGGTCGGTTACGGACTCGAGGGCATATTGCCCGATGCGATCGCGAACCGGATCGTGATGGATACGATCGCCCCGCACTTTCGCGCCGGTGACTTCGACGGCGGCGTCGAGGCCGGGGTCTCGCGGATGATCGCAGTGATCAACGGCGAGCCCTTGCCGCCGCCCGATCGCCGCTGGACGGCCGAGCGCCAGCGCGGACTGCAGGGACTGTTCCCGCTGCTGTTGATCGTGGTGTTCGTCGGCGCCCGGATGCTGCACGCGCTGGTCGGTCGCCTGCCCGGCTCGATCGCGACCGGTGGCCTCGTCGGCGCGCTCGCCTGGGGCCTGAGTCACCTGCTGCTGGTCGGCGTCGGCGCCGGGGCGCTGGCCTTCGGCTTCGCGATGCTGCTCGGCGCGGGACCTGGATGGTCGAACGGCGGCGGCTGGGGTGGCTGGGGGGGCTTCGGCGGCTGGGGTGGACCTTTTGGCGGTGGGTTCGGCGGCGGTGGCTTCGGGGGCGGCGGTGGCTTCGGGGGCGGCGGCGGTGGCTTCGGGGGCGGTGGCGCCTCGGGGAGCTGGTGATGACGGTGGCCCGTTGGTTCAGGCACCTGCTCACACCCCACTGGCGGACCCGCCTCGCGTTCTCCAAACGGACGCTCGCGGCGATCGAAGCGGCGATCGCGCGCGCCGAGCGCAACCACGCGGGCCAGATCCGCTTCGCGGTCGAGACGGCGTTGCCGTCGACGCACCTGTGGCGTCGCGTGTCCTCCCGGGAGCGCGCGCTGGAGACTTTTTCCTCGCTCCGCGTCTGGGACACGGAACGGAACAACGGCGTACTGATCTATGTCCTGTGGGCGGAGCGAACCGTCGAGATCGTCGCGGACCGCGGATTGTCGGACCGGGTGCGACCGCCGGAGTGGGAAGCGGTCTGCCGGTTGATGGAGGGATATTTCCGTGAGGGGCGGTTTCGCGACGGCGCGATCGCGGGCATCGATGCGGTGGGGGCGCTGCTGTCGCGCCATTACCCGTCCGTCGAATGCGCCGGGGATCGGGCGGGCGGCGAGCTGCCCAATCAGCCTGCATTGCTATGACGTTGATTTATTGAGATAATTCGAAGTTCCCGAGGGGTTGAATGCTGCCGCAGGTCCACCGATTGCCACGCTGTCGCCTATGAAGCCGCCGAACCGAACCGTGTCGCCGATGATTCGAGTCCTCGCGATCCTGATCGCGGGCGCGAGCGCCGCGGCGTGCTCGTTGTTCCGGCCGCCGCCCGCGCCCGATCAGCGCGCCGACGTCGCGCCGGCCGTGGCTGCGCCGGCGCCTGCGCCGACGTTGCCGACCCCGGTTGCGCTCGACCGCTTCGTGCTCAAGAGCCCGACCGATGACGTCGTCGGCTACGTGCAGCGGACCACGATCGGGAAGCACGACACGCTCTCGGACGTCGCGCGACGCTTCGACGTGGGGTACGACGAGATCACGCTCGCGAATCCCGGCGTCGACCCGTGGCTGCCCGGGGTCGGTCGCGTGGTCGTGGTGCCGACGCGGTTCATCCTGCCGGAGGCGCCGCATCGGGGCGTCGTGATCAATCTCGCGGCGATGCGGATCTTCTATTTCCCGCCGCATCGGCGGGGCCAACCGCAGATCGTCTATACCCACCCGATCGGTATCGGTCGCGTGGCCTGGAAGACGCCCGAGGGGACGACCCGTATCATCGGCCGGCAGAGGAACCCCGTGTGGATCGTTCCGAAGTCGATTCGCGCGGAGCACGCGAAAGAGGGCGATCCACTGCCCGCGGTCGTTCCGGCGGGCGACGACAATCCGCTCGGCCTGTACATGTTCCAGCTCGGCTGGCCGGGCTACCTGATCCACGGGACCGACAAGCCCTACGGCGTCGGGATGCGCGTGAGCCACGGGTGCATGCACCTGTACCCGGAAGACATCAAGCAGTTCTTCCACCTGATCCCGGTCGGTACGAGGGTCACCGTCGTCAATCAGCCGTACGTGTTCGGCTGGCGCGACGGTCACCTGTACATGGAGGCGTTCAGGCCGCTGAAGGGCTACCGCCGGCTGAACTGGACCGTGGAGCGGCGCCAGATGCTCAAGCGAGCGCTGCATACGCCGGCGGGCCGCGCGGCGATCCGGCGCGGCCTGCGGGTCGACTGGAGCCGCGTCGTCGCGATGGTGCACTCGCCGCGGGGACTCCCCGTCGCGATCGCGCAGCACGAGCCCGGGGTCGATGCGATCATCGCGCAGGCGCCGCTCGTCGCCGACACGGTGCCGAAAGGCTCGAACTGGAACGGCGCCGAGCAGCTGTCGATCAGCACCAAGACCTACGACGAACTGACCGGCATCGGCACCTCGCACAAGAAGGCGCCCCCCGCGGCGACGCCGCCGTCCGGACATTGAGTCCCCGGCGCGCGCTCGCAATCGCCGTCCTCGCGTTCTGCGTCGCGAGCCCGTCGCGGTCGGCGCCGGCCGGGAGCCGGACGGAGCACTCCTATGCGAATCTCGACGCGTTCCGGGTCACCCGGGTCGCGCTCGACCTCGATGCCGACTTCGCGTCGCATCAGCTGCGCGGCACCGCGGTACTCACGGTGCGCCGGCAGGATCCCTCGGCCAATCACCTGGTGCTCGATACCCACGGCTTGCGGATCTTCGAGGTCGCCGAGCTGACGCGAGCGACCTATGGCGCCCCGGAAGCGATCGCACCGTTCTGGGTCAGCCGTCCGTTCCGCCTCGGGGTCCCGGATCCGATCGACGGTACCGCGCTGATCATCGACGTGCCGCGGTCGGATGCGGCCAAGGAGACTTTCCGGATCGAGTACGAGACCTCGCCGCGCGCACCCGGTTTGAACTGGACCACGGCGCGCTCCGGTGGCCGCGGGCCGAGGATCCTCTACGCGTTGTCGCAGCCGTTCGGCGCACGCAGCTGGATCCCGTTGCAGGATAGTCCGCGCGCGCGCGTCCGCGTGGTACTGCGCCTGCGGACGCCGTCGGACATGGTCGCACTGCTGAGCGATGCCGCGGATCCGTCCGCAAAGCACCCCTTCGCACCGACCTCGAAGCGCGCCGCCGCGCACGGCCTGATCACCCGGCGCGCGCTCGCGCCGTCGCAACTCGACCTGGTCGTCGGCGATCTGAAATTCGCGGCGATCGACGATCGTGCCGGGGTCTATGCGCCGGGCTGGAGTGCGCACGGCCCGGCGCGCGCGCTGCGCGAGTATCCGGCCGTGCGCGCGGCCGGCGACCGCCTGCTCGGCGTGAGCGCCGGCGCGCGGCGGGATTTCGTGGTGATGCCCGCCGCATTTGCGTTTCGCACGCTCGCGGCGCCCGGCCTCAGCCTGCTGTCGCCGACGCTGTTCGACCGAACGCGCGACCCGGTGCCGCTTGCGGCGCGGCTGCCGTTCGCCGCGGGCCAGGATGACCTCGAGCCCGCGACCCGCGCCGACGCCTGGATCGGGCGGGCGTTCGCGGCGTACGCGCAGAGCCGCGTCGCGGCCGAGTTGTACGGCGCGCCGAACGCCGCGGTCCTCGACACGCTCGCCTACCTCGAGCAGCGCGCATCGCTCGCGGACTCGCCGCCGCTCGATTGTGCTTGCGCCGGGGGCGCGGTCGGCCGAGCCGGCGACGTCGGCTCCAGCCGTCTCGCGCGGGAGAAGGGACGCCTGTTCTTCGAGACGCTCGCCGCGAGCGTCGGCCGATCGCGGTTCGACGCGTTCGCGCGTCGCTGGTTCGCGGCAGCGGCGGGACGCCCGGCCGGCACCGCGCGGTTCGAGCAGTCCCTCGTGCATCGCCTGATCGATCCGAACCGATCCGCGATCCGCCGCGCCGATCTCACCGAGTGGCTGCACGCGCCGGGTGTGCCGAGCGCCGTCGCGCTGCCGGACGCGGCCACGCTGCGCGCGGTGGACGCGGTGCGCTCGGGCTGGCTCGCCGGCCGCATTCGAACCGATGCGCTCGGCGCGCGCCACTGGTCCGAGCCGCAGTGGCGATATTTCCTCGAAGGCCTGCCGGCGCCGGTCGGCGCCGCACGGCTCGCCCGCCTCGACGCGGCGTATCGTCCGATGCGCGTACTGCCCCCGCACGCGCAGAGCGCGTGGCTGCAGGTCGCGATCGAGAACCGCTATCCGCGCGGGATCGAGGCCGCGTCCGCCTATCTCGAGGCCGGCGGACGGCTCGATCTGCTCGCGCCGATCTACGCGGCGCTCGTCGCCTCGCCGGACGGCGCGGCGCTCGCGCACCGGGTGTATTCCCGCGCGCGAGCCGGCTATGATCCGCTCGCCGCGGCGCGCATCGGCGCGATCGTCGGTCGGGATCCGGCGGAGCGGACGAAATGATCAGTGAGTGGATGAAGATCATGCTCGACGAGATGGCGCGCAAGGCGGCCGAGGCCGAACAAGCGCGGCTCGAACGGGATCGTCGACTCGAGGAGCGGCCGCAGCGGCGCGACGAGCAGCGGCCGAACGGATGATCCCGCTCCAGGACGACAGTCGGTCGTCCTCCCGACCCTATGTCACCGCCGGCCTGATCGCGCTGTGTTTCGCGGTCTTCCTGTGGCAATCCTCGCTCGACGCGCTCGCCGCGCGCCGCGCCGTCGATGCGCTCGGTGCGATTCCGGCAGTCGTGTTCGGCGTCGCCCGGCTGCCGCCCGATCTCGTCTGGGTCCCGCGCTACGTGACGGTCTTCACCGCGATGTTCCTGCACGCGAGCTGGATGCATCTGCTCGGCAACGTGCTGTTCCTGTGGATCTTCGGCGCATCGGTCGAGGACTACATGGGGCCGGTGCGGTTCCTCGCGTTCTATCTCGGCTGCGGGATCGCGGCGTTCCTCGCGCAGGGCCTCGCGACACCGGATTCGGCCTATCCGATCATCGGCGCGAGCGGGGCGATCTCCGGCGTCCTCGGCGCGTATTTCGTCACGTTCCCCCGCGCGCGCGTGCTCACCCTCGTGGTGTTGCCGTTCTTCTTCACGACGATGCGCGTGCCCGCGATGCTGCTCCTGTTGCTGTGGTTCCTCGTGCAACTCGTGAGCCACTTCGCGGGCCATGACGGCGGCGTCGCGTTTCTCGCGCACATCGGCGGCTTTCTCACCGGGATCGTGCTCGCGCCGCGATTCAAGCGCCGCGATGGCAGCCTCGCGGCGTTGTGATAGAGTTCCACGAGCGCCCACGAGGATCGAGGGATAGGCGATGTCGAGTGAACCGAGTCCACGGCTCGGCGAGGAGCGCAGTCCGCAACCGTCGATCCTGCGCCTGCCCACCGGCCGAGCCGCGTTCGTCGGCCGCACCTTGCGTGGGCCGGTCGATCAGCCCGTCCGGGTCACGGGCTTCGCGCAGTTCCAGAGCCTGTTCGGCGGCCTGTGGCAACCAAGCTCGCTCGGCTATGCGATCGAGCAATTCTTCGACAACGGCGGTCGCGAGGCGATCGTCGTCCGGGTCGCCAACGGTGCGCGCGGCGCGACCGTGACCTTGCCGACCGGTGACGGCCGTCGCCTCGAGCTGCGCGCGGTGCGCCCGGGTACCCGCGAGTTCCTCAGGGTCTGCATCGACTACGACAACCTGCCGGCGGACGATCCCGCCGCGTTCAACCTGACGGTCCAGCGCGTGCGCGCGCAGGGTTCGCTGCACGTCGAGGATCAGGAGATCCACCGTCGGCTGTCGATCCGCGCGTCCGACGGGCCGCGCTTCGTGACCGAAGCGCTCGCGCGCTCGGCGCTGGTACGTGTCGTCGGCGGACCGCCGGCCTCGAGACCCGCGCGCACGATCGATGCCGACAACGGCCTCGCGACCGGTTGGATCGGCTCGAACGCGGACGGCGACGATGGCGCGCCCTTGACCGATTACGACCTGATCGGGAGCGAAGCCGAGCGCACCGGCCTGTTCGCGCTCGACGACGCCGAGTCGTTCGACCTGCTGTACGTGCCACCGCTCGCGCGCGACCGGGACGTCGGCCTCGCGACCTGGCTGGTCGCCGAGCGGTTCTGCCGTCGCCGCCGGGCCCTGCTGATCGTCGATCCGCCGCAGGCCTGGCAGACCGCCGACGATGCGATCGAGGGATTCGATGCCTGGGGATTCCAGAGCGAGAACGCGACGATGTTCTTCCCGCGCGTGCTCGCCTACGACAAGTTGCGCGGGCGCTTCGAGACGTTCGCACCCGGCGGTGCCGTCGCCGGGATGCTCGCGCGCCGGGATGGGCGGATGCCGCCCTGGGAGGAACCGGAAGAGAGCCTCGAGCCGGTGCTCCGTCCGGGTTACAAGCCGGCGTGCCTGATCACCGAGGCCCAGCGCATCCGGTTGCGCACCCACGGGGTGAACGCGTTGCTGTCGCTACGTCCGGCGCTGCGCCGTGGGGAACGGCCGCGCACGCTCGCCGCGGGAAGCGTCGCGGATTTCCGCTATCTCGCGCCGCGCCGGACGCACTCCTACATTCTGAATTGCCTCGTGCAGGGGACTCGCTGGGCGGCGACCGCCGATTCCGGTGCGGCGGCGTTCGCGACGATCGACGCCCAGGTGCGGGAATTCCTGGGCGATCTGTATCGCAGCGGCGCTTTCCGGGGCCGCGGGCCGGACGATGCGTATTTCGTCGTCTGCGACGAGAGCCTGAACGCCGCGGCGCGCGGCCTGACGTTCCTCGTGGGCCTCGCGGCGGCGCGCGCGGGTGAATTCCATGCCTACCGAATCGTGCAGACGCCCGCGGGCGGCGACGCGCAACCGGTGACCGTGAATCGCTGGCGCGACGCACGCTTCACGCCCGAGCAGATCGAATGGGTCGATCGCCTCGCGAGCCGTCTCGAGGGCTGAGCGCGGTCGTTGCGGATGTCGCCGCGGGGAATCGATTCGATGACGCCGACCGCACGCACCGTGATCTTCTCGCACGGGAAGGAGAGCGGACCCTGGGGCGCGAAGATCACCGCGCTCGCGGCGGTCGTGCGCGACCTCGGGGACGCCGTCGAATCGGTCGACTACCGCGGGATCGAGGATCCGTGCGCTCGCGTCGCCCGGCTGATCGAGATCGGCCGTGGCCATGCCCCCCCGATCGTGCTCGTCGGGTCGAGCCTCGGCGGACACGTGTCGGCGGCCGCCGCGCGCGCGCTCGGCGCGCGCGGGCTGTTCCTGCTCGCGCCGGCGTTCTACATGCCCGGCTTCGAGGCCCATACGCCACGGGACTGCGGCTGTCCGGCCGCGATCGTGCACGGCTGGCGCGACGAGATCGTCCCGGTCGACCACAGCATCCGCTGGGCCCGAGAGCACCGCGCCGAGTTGCACCTGCTGGACTCCGATCATCGGCTGCAGGACCGGATTCCCGAGATCGGACGGCTGTTGCGGGCGTTCCTCGAGTCCCTCGGGCCGGGCTGAGGCGCTACGGGTTCGGCCGCGGCGGGTTCGGCGTCGATACCGCCGAGTCCTGCGCCTCGCTGCGCGCGATCTCCCGCCAGCTCTCGCCGATCCGCTCGCCGCAGCGACGGCTCATCGACCGATAGCCGGCCGTCAACGCGGCGATCGACGCGTTCACGTAGGTCTTTCCGGCAGGGGAATCGAAGAACGCCAGCATGCTGCGCAAATCCGCGTCACTGAGATCGCGATAGTCGTACGCGACGTACCGCTCGAGCGGAACCGCCAGGCTCTTCAGCAGATCCGCCGGCGGTGGCGTCTTCTTGCCGACGCTCGCGCGCGCCTCCTTCAGGTCGAGCCCGTAGCCCATCGCCTTGCCCACGGCGAGCGATCGGCCCATCGTCATGTACACCTCGGCCGCCGAATCGGTCGCGCGTGTCGTGGTCGCGATCCGCTGAAAGAGTGCTGCGCGCTGCGGCGTCGCCGCCGCGGCGAGCTTGCCGTTCGCGATCGCGTCGGTCGCTGCCGGGTCGAGCTTCGCGAGCGCGACGTCGGCGGCGACCATGCGTCGGCCGGTCGGGCTTGCGAGGAACGCGAGCGCCTGCTGGACCGCCGCCGGATCGAGGTGCGCGGCGAACGCGGCGAGCGCGGACGGCTCGAACACGTCGATCCGGAACGTGCGCTTCGCGGCCGCGGTCACCGCCTCGAGGCGCGCGGCGTCGAGCTTGCCGTGCGACTCGGACAGGAACATCCGACGCAACCTCTCGGGCATCCCGTCGAGCGATGCGGAGACCTGCTCCCGCAAGCCGGCGGCGAGATAGACCCGCCCCGCCATGTCGATGCTGACGGTGGACGGCGCCGCGAGCGCGGTCGCCGACAGGCCGAATAACAGGAGGAATGACAGGGTCCTGGCCATCGTGATCTCCGGGTGACGCTGGGAGCGGGGCGATTGTACACTCTGCGCTCGGCGGGCTGACCGAACCGAGGAGTGAGCGAGCTTGCGTTCTCCGTGGGGCCTCGGCCGGGCCTGGCAATGGCTGGTGCGCAAGATCCTGGTCGCGTGGGTCAAGGTCGCGGTGAAGCCGGATTCCGCGGCCGCCGCGCTCGCGGCGGCCGATCGTCCGGTGTGCTACGTGCTCGAGCGCGACGCTCAGAGCGACCTGGCGGTGCTCGGACTGGTTTGCGGCCGATTGAACCTGCCGCGGCCGAGTCGCCGGCTCCTGGTCGGCGGGATCCGGACCGAACAGGCGCACTTCGAGCTCGAGCGCCGCGTCGGGCTGCTGCGCGGCCGCGTCGACCGCCGGCCGCCCCGCACCCTGGTGCACCTGATGAGCGCGGTCGCCGCCGATCCGGCGTTCGACGTCGATCTCGTGCCCGTCGCGGTGTTCTGGGGGCGCGCGGCCGCGAAGGAATCGAGCTGGTGGCGGCTGCCGTTCACCGAGACCTGGAGTCTCGTCGGGCGCGTCCGCCGGCTCCTCACGATCCTGTTCAACGGCCGCAACACGCTGCTGCACGTCGGCGAGCCGGTGTCGCTGCGCGCAGCGATGCAAGGCGAGGCGGAGAGCGCCGCCGTCGCGCGACGCATCGTGCGGTCGCTGCGCACGGCGCTGCGCGCGCAACGCACCTCGACGATCGGCCCGGACCTGTCGCATCGGCGCACGATCGTCGCGCGGGTGCTCGCGGCGCGCGCGGTGCGGGTCGCGATCCGCGCCGAGGCGCGTGCGCGTGGCCTCTCGCGGCGGGCAGCGATCCTCGCCGCCAAGCGCTGTGTGGACGAGATCGCCGCGAACTACTCGCAGACGTTCGTCGGCTTCATGTCGCTGGTGCTCGGCTGGCTCTGGAATCGTCTGTACGACGGCGTCACGTTCCGTCACGTGGAGCGCTTGCAGGAGATCGGCGACGGCACCGAGATCGTCTACGTTCCCTGTCATCGCAGCCATATGGACTATCTGCTGCTCTCCTACGTGATCTACCACAAGGGGTTCGCGGTTCCGCACATTGCGGCCGGCGTGAACCTGGACATGCCGGTCGTCGGCCGATTCCTGCGCAAGGGGGGTGCGTTCTTCCTGAGGCGCTCGTTCAAGGGCGACGCCCTGTACGCGTCGGTGTTCAAGCAGTACCTCGGCCTGATGCTGTCGCGCGGGCATCCGCTCGAATATTTCATCGAAGGAGGGCGTAGCCGCACCGGACGGCTCCTGCCGCCACGCACCGGCATGCTGTCGATGACGGTGCAGGGCTACCTGCAGGATCCGCGGCGTCCGGTGGCCTTCGTCCCCGTGTACTTCGGGTACGAGCGCATCGTCGAGGGGGAGACCTACCTCAGCGAACTCGCGGGACGCCCGAAGCGCAAGGAGAGCGTCGCCAGCCTGTTGAAGGCCGTGCCGGCGCTACGCCAGCGCTTCGGCGAGGTTCACGTGAATCTCGGCGAGCCGATTGCGCTCGAGGCCGTGCTGAACGCCCACGACCCGCGCTGGCGGGAGCGTGCGGCCGGCGGCGAGGAGCCGCGATTCGAAGGGCTCGGTGCCGCGGTCGGTGAGCTCGCGCGGCGCATCGTGACCGGGATCAACGCCGCCGCGGCCGTGACGCCGATCAACCTGGTCGCGACCGCGCTGCTCGCGACGCCGCGCCAGGCGTCCGCGGAAGCCGACCTCGCCGCGCAACTCGATCTGTACCGGCAGTTGTTGCGCGATGCGCCGTACGGGGCGATGGTCACGGTGACCGCGGCGAGCGGCGCGCAGATGATCGCGTACGCCGAGGAGTTCGGGCTGCTCGAGCGGCGCAGCCATCCTCTCGGCGACATCCTGTCGATGACGTCCGACCGGGCGCTGCTCGCGACCTATTACCGCAACAACACCCTGCATCTGCTCGCGGTCCCGTCGCTGCTCGCCTGCTGTTTCCTCGGCAACGCGAGCATGCGGACCACGGACATCCTGCGGCTGTTGTCGCGGATCTATCCGTATATCGCCGCGGAACTGTTCCTGCGGTGGAGCGAGGACGATGTCGGCGACTACGCGCTGCGCGTGCTCGAGGTGCTGGCCGGGCTCGGCCTGCTGAGCGCGACGCCCGACCGCGACGAGTGGCACCGGCCGGCGCCGGCGACCGCCGAAGCGGTGCGCCTGTCGTGGCTCGCGGCCGCGACGATCCAGACGGTCGAACGCTACTATCTCGCGATCGCGTTGCTGCTGCGCGCCGGGAGCGGCCGCATCGGTCAGCAGGCGCTCGAGGAGCGGTGCCGCTTGACCGCGCAGCGCATGACCCTGCTCTACGGGCTCGAGTCGCCGGAGTTCTTCGACAAGGCGATGTTCCGCAACTTCCTCGAGCTGCTGCGCCGGCGCGGCGTCGTGCGGACGGGCGAGGATGGCACGCTGCATTTCGACGAGGCGCTCACCGCGGTCGCGGTCGACGCGCAGATCGTGCTCTCGGAACAGATCCGGCACAGCATCCTGCAGGTCACTTCGGGCTGAGGCCGCGCGCCGCCGGCCCGGTGGCGCGCGGCTCAGTCCCAGGCGCCGCCGGTGCGGTCGCGCTTCGAGGCGCCCTGCCGCCGCTTCGCCTCGAGCCGCCGTTCCTTCGACGCCCGGGTCGGCTGGGTTCGACGCCGCGGCTTCGGCTCGATCCGCGCGCGGTCGACGAGATCCTCGAGCCGCTCGAGGGCTTCGCGGCGATTGCGTTCCTGGCTGCGTTCGCCGCGCGCGATGATCACGATGCTGCCGTCATCGGTGAGCCGCCGGCCTGCGAGGCGCCGCAGCCGTTGCTTCACCTCGGGCGGGAGCGTCGCGTTCGTCGCGAGCAGGAAGCGCAGCTGCGCGGTGCTCGCGACCTTGTTCACGTTCTGCCCGCCCGGCCCGCAGGAGCGGACGAAGGTCCATTCGATATCGCGTTCCGGGATCGTCGAGCGGCTCATGCGTTCAGATCGGGGATCAGCTGGCTCTCGAGCCGCGCGATCTGATCCTTCAGCATCAGTTTGCGCTTCTTCAGCCGCTTCATTTGCAACTCGTCCACCCGGAAGTCGAGCGTCAGGCGCGAGATCACGTCATCGAGATCGCGGTGCTCGATGCGCAACTGGCGCAAGCGCTCGATGTTCCTGAACAGGTCGGTGTCGACGTTGTCGTCGTCTTCGCTCACGGGCGCTCAACCGTCCTCGTCGTCGCCGATTCCGCGACCTCGCCACGCCGGGATCACACCGTCCGGTAGCTTAGCCAAGCGGCCGAGGGGATTCCACGGCATGCGCGGCCCGTGGAAATCCGAGCCGACGGTGGCGTCGAGCCCGTATCGTCGGGCGAGTGCGGCGCAGGCGTCGAGGTGATGCGCCGCATTACCGCCGCAGCCGATCTCGAGCGCGCGGCCGCCGGCGTCACGAAAGTCGGTGAGCAGTCGATTCCGTGCAGTCGCCGACAACGGGTACCGGGTCGGGTGCGCGAGCGACGCCGTCCCGCCGGCGGCAACGATCCAGCCGACGATCTCGGTGAGCGTCGGCCAGTCGGCGGCCACATGGGCCGCCCGCCCGCGTCCGAGATGGACCCGGAACGCATCGCGCGGCTCGCGCACGCAGCCGGCCTCGACCAGCGCATCGGCGAGGTGCGCCCGGGTCGGCAGGGTCGCGCGTGCCTCGACCATCGCGAGCAGACGATCCCCGGGCAGGCCCTTGTGCGTCAGGCGCTCGCAGATCGCACGGATCCGGCGCCGGCGGCGGTCGAGCTGAGCGGCGACCGCGGTGCGCAGCACCGCGGCGTCGGGATCGATCCACAGCCCGAGCACGTGGATCGACTGAGATCGCCAGGCCGCGGAGAATTCGATCCCGGGGACGAGCCGGACCCGGTGCGCGCGCGCGGCCGCGGCCGCCTCCTCGAGGCCTGCGGTCGTGTCGTGGTCGGTCAGCGCGAGCGCCCGCAGGCCGGCCGCGGCCGCGCGTTCGAGGAGCTGCGCCGGTGGCAACGCGCCGTCGGAGCAGGTCGAATGACTGTGCAGGTCGATCATCGGGGCACTGTACGGCAAACGGGGCCGCTCCGGCCGCCGGTTGCGGGCGGGGCCTGGATATTTTGCCGGGGCGTCCCCATGTCGGCTTCGTACCGGAATCATCTGAACCCTCGGAGGGGCCTCGAGCATGCCGAACGACCATCGAACCGATCTCGCCGTGCGGGTCGATCCGATCGAGATGCTGCAGTACGTCCAAACGCTGATGGTCGCCCGCGCCGACGCCACCGCCGCCGACAGCGGTGCGGCGAGGTTGGCGAACGGAGCCGCCAGCGACTCGCCCGTCGCCCGGGCAGCCGAGCTGCGCTGGACTGCGCTCAATCGGGCCTTCGGCGACGCGCGGGTCGATCGCTGGACCGGCCGGCGCAGGGATCAGATCCATCTGCCGGTCGCGTTGATCGCGGCCGCCGGGGTCGCCCCGCTGACCATGGCCGACGACGAGGTCGTATTCGACATCCCGGCCCTGCTCGACGCGACCCTGCAGTTCTGCGAGCCGGCGGGCAACGCCTGAGGCTGCCGGCCTCAGGCCGGCGGGAGCACCGCCGGATCGCTGAATGCGAGGAAATCCCCGTTCAGCAAGGACTCGCGGCAGTTGTAGCGCAGTCGATGGCCGTCCGGCCGCGTGACGTGGCCGCCGGCCGCCTCCAGCACGGCCTGGCCGGCCGCCGTGTCCCATTCGCTGGTCGGACCGAAACGCGGGTACAGGTCGGCCGCGCCTTCGGCGACGACGCAGAATTTCAGGGAGCTGCCGATCGCGGTCAGGTCGTAACTCGGGAAGCGCTGCAGATAGGCGTCCGTCTGCGGGGTCGAATGCGAGCGGCTGCCGACGATGCGGATCGGGACGTGTCGCGGAGCCACGTGAATCCGCGCCGCGGCGTCGTTGCCGCGCGCGCGGAAGGCGCCGAGTCCGACCGCACCCCAGTAGGTGAGGCCGAGCGCCGGTGCGGCGACGATGCCGAGCACGGGTTCGTGCTCGACGACGAGCGCGACGTTGACCGTGAACTCGCCGTTGCGCTTCACGAATTCGCGCGTGCCGTCGAGGGGATCGACGAGCCAGCATTCGGGCCACCGGCTGCGCTCGGACCAGGCCGCGTGAGCGGCTTCCTCCGAGAGAACCGGTACGCCGGGGCTGAGCCGCGACAGGCCCTCGAGCAGGACGCGCTGCGATTCCAGGTCGGCCAGGGTCAGCGGCGTATCGTCGGCCTTCCGGCGCACCGCGAAATCGCCGTCGTACACACGCATGATCGCCGCGCCGGCCTCGGCGACGACCGGTCGCAAGGCGGCGGCGAGCGCGGATAAGTCGTTCATCGCCGCTATGATAGCCGCAATGCCGACCGCTGCCGCAGTCGATTGGGTCTCGATCGAGACCGTGTTCCTCGACATGGACGGGACCTTGCTGGACCTTGCGTTCGACGAATGGTTCTGGCGCGAGCTGATCCCGCGGCACTACGCGGTTCGGCACGGTCTGACCGAATCCGCGTCCTGTGCACTGCTCGAGCCGAAATTCCGCGCGGTTGCCGGGACGATGGACTGGTACTGCATCGATCACTGGACGCGCGCGCTCGATCTGGACGTGCGCGCGCTCAAGCGCGCGGTCGCCGACGAGGTTCGCTACCTGCCGGGCGCCGAAGAATTCCTGTCGCGGCTCCGCGCCCTCGGCAAGCGCGTCGTGCTCGTCACCAACGCGCACCCCGAGACGCTCGCGATCAAGGACGAGCGCGTCGCGCTGACGCGCCACTTCCACGCGGTGTATTCCTCGCACCCGGTCGGCGCGCCGAAGGAGCATGCACAGTTCTGGGCGCGGCTCGGCCGGTTCGAGCCTTTCGATGCGTCGCGGACACTGTTCGTGGACGACAGCCTGCCGGTGCTCGAGAGCGCTCGCCGCCATGGTATTGGCTGCCTGCGCGCGGTGCGCCGGCCGGACACGCGCCGCGGTCCGAAGGACACCGGGCCGTTCACCGGCATCGATCGCGTGCTCGACCTGCTGTGAGCCGAGCGTCAGGTGTCCGGCGGGGTCGCCTCGGGCGTCGCGTCGGGGGACGTCGCGTCGGGGGCCTGCGAACGGCCGCCCCGGCCTCGCCCGCGGCGGCGCCGTCGACGCCGCGGTGATTCCCCGGCGGCGCTCGCAGCCGGGGATCCGTCGGCCGGTGCGGGTGCGGGTGAGGGTGAGGGTGAGGGTGAGGGCGCGCCGCTCGCACGGGCGTCGGGCGA
>JAJXYU010000353.1 GCA_021780395.1 Pseudomonadota bacterium | reverse complement strand
TTTCATGTTGCCGGTCCCGGACGCCTCCAGGCCCGCGGTCGAGATCTGCTGCGAGAGGTCCGCCGCCGGGATGATCTTCTGCGCGAGCGACACGTCGTAGTCCGGCACGAACGCGACGCGCAGCTTCCCGCGCGCGCGCGGATCCGCGTTGATCGTGCGCGCGACCTGGTTGATCAGCTTCACGATCGCCTTCGCGACCGCATAGCCGGGCGCCGCCTTGCCGGCGAAGATCACGGTGCGCGGCACGATCGGCGCGTCGGGTTCGTCGAGGATCCGCAGGTACCGCGCGACCACGTACAAGAGGTTCAGCGTCTGCCGCTTGTACTCGTGGATCCGCTTCACCTGCACGTCGAACAACGAATCGACGTCGACCGCGAGGCCGATCCGCCGCTCGAGCTCGTGCGCGAGCCGCTGCTTGTTCTCGCGCTTGATCTCGCGCAGGCGGCGGCGGAACGCCGGGTCGTCGGCCGCGGCGGTGAGCCGTCCGAGTTCCTCCAGGTCGTTCTCCCACGCGAAGCCGATCCGCTCCGTGAGCAGGGCCGCGAGGCCCGGGTTCGACTGTTTCAGCCAGCGGCGCACCGCGATGCCGTTGGTGACGTTCACGAAGCGCTCGGGGTAGAGCGCCGCGAAGCCCGCGAACACCTGATGCCGCATCAGCTCCGAGTGCAGCCGCGCGACCCCGTTGACGCGGTGGCTGCCGATGATCGCGAGGTGCGCCATCCGCACGCGCCGTTCACCGTCCTCGGTGATGATCGACAGCGCCCGCTGGCGGTCCACGTCGCCCGGAAACCGCTCGGCGACCGACGCGAGGAAGTCGCGGTTGATCACGTAGATGATCTCGAGGTGGCGCGGCAGCAGCCGCTCGAACAGCGACACCGGCCAGGTCTCGAGCGCCTCCGGCAGCAAGGTGTGGTTGGTGTAGGAGAACAGCGCCTGGCTGATCCGCACCGCGTCCGCCCAGCGCATCCCGTGCTCGTCGACCAGGAGCCGGAGCATCTCCGGGATCGCGATCGCCGGATGGGTGTCGTTCAGCTGGATCGCGAACGCATCGGCGAGCGTGTCGAGGCCGCGCCCCTCGCCGAGGTGCGTCACGAGCATGTCCTGGAGGCTTGCGCTCACGAAGAAGTACTGCTGCTTGAGGCGCAGTTCCCGACCTTGATGGGTCCGGTCGTCCGGATACAGCAGGCGCGAGACGTTCTTCGCGTCGACCTGCTCGCGGACCGCCGCGGCGTAGTCACCGTCGTTGAACGCATCGACGTCGAACGGCCGGATCGCGCGCCCGGACCACAGCCGCAGGTGGTTCACGGTCGGGCTGCGGTTGCCCGGGATCAGCTGGTCGAACCCGACCGCGTACAGATCGTGCGTGTCGACCCACAGGTGCGGGTCGGTCGGGTCGCCGCCCGGATCGCCGACGCTGCGGCCGCCGAAGCGCACCGTGTAGCGCACGTTCCCGCGCGGGGTCTCCCAGGGGTTTCGCAACCGCAGCCAGCTGCTCGCGATCTCGCGCTGCGCGCCGTCCGGGTCGATCACCTGGGTGAAGATCCCGTAGTCGTAGCGGATCCCGTAGCCGACCGCCGGATACTGCAGCGTCGCGAGCGAATCCATGAAGCACGCGGCGAGGCGGCCGAGGCCGCCGTTGCCGAGACCCGGGTCGATCTCCTGCGCGGCGATCTCCTCGAGGTCGTGATGCATCTCCCGCAACGCGTCGCGCGCCTCCTCGAGCACGCCGTCGCCGAGGCTGGAAAGAGCATTGAGGAGCGAATTCCCCGGCAGGAATTCGACCGAGAGGTAGCACACCCGCTTCACGTGCGCGCGCGCGACCCGCCGCTGCGTCGCGAGCCAGCGCAGCGCGAGTTCCTCGCGGACCGCGAGCGAGAGCGCGTCGTACAGGTCGCGCGCGGTCGCGGTTTCCGGCGACTTGCCGAGCGCGCGCGTCAAGCGGTCGTGCAGGCTCGCCTGCAGCATGCCGGGCTGCAGCGCGACGTTGCGCCGGGAGGCGAATAGGCTGACTGCGGAATTCATCGATTCACTGACGGAAATGGTCGCTCCCACGGCACAGGTTAACGGTTCCTCGCACCGAGTGTCCCGTGGCGAGTCTAGGGGCTATTATAGAGGGCGTCGCGGATCGGCGTCTCGAAATCAACTCGACCAGCGGAGCCCCACACCGTGCCAGCCTCCTCGCAAGCCCTGCGCATCGGCATCGACGTCGGCGGCTCTTCGATCAAGTGTGCGCTGGTCGACGTGACGAGCGGCGAACGCATCGAGCGGCGCAGCGTGCCGACGCCCGCGCAAGGCTCGCCGGAGATGCTGCTCGACGCGATCGCCGCGGCGACCGACGGATTGCCGGCCGGGATCCCCGCGGGTATCGCATTTCCCAGCGTGATCGTGAACGGCGTCGTGCGCACCGCCGCACACCTCAATCGTGCATGGATCGGGCGTGCGCTGGATACGGCGACGGCCGCGCGCCTCGGCCGACCGGTCACCGCGATCAACGACGCCGATGCGGCCGGCCTCGCCGAGCAGCGCTTCGGCGCGGCCCACGACGTCGCCGGCACGGTACTGCTGCTGACGCTCGGCACCGGGATCGGCAGCGCGCTGTTCACGCGCGGCGTGCTCGTGCCGAACACCGAACTCGGTCATCTCAGGGTCGGCGACGCCGAGGCCGAGGAGCGCGCCGCGCCGCGCATCAAGATCGAGCGCAACCTCTCCTGGGAAGCCTGGATCGCGGAGAT